>CAMGCN010000107.1 GCA_946040935.1 uncultured Clostridia bacterium
GATAGCGTAGCGTCTCGTGGGCTCGGAGATGTGTATAAGAGACAGGTTAAACGCCTGGGCAAACGCCATACTTCACGGCGGCAAGCTTGTCGCAGAGGGCAAAGAGGGAATAAACGGACTTACCCTTTCTAACGCTATGCACCTGTCGGCGTTTTTGGGAAAAGAGGTGGAAATTCCGTTTGACGAGGAGCTTTATTACAACGAGCTTATGAAGCGTGTTGCGACTTCTAAAAGAAAAGTCGGAGTGAAATCGGTATTTTCAGATACAAGAGGCAGCTACGGCGGCAGTAAGTAATTATGGAAAATGTAAGTGTTGCAATAGTAGGTATAGGAAATATGGGCTCGGCCCATGCCGCCTGTATTGCCGAAAACCAAATAAAGGGTATGTCGCTTACTGCGGTTTGCGACATATCCGAAAAAAAGCTTGAGGCGTTTTCGGAAAAATATCCGAATATTAAGCGCTATACAGACTATGAAAAGCTATTCAGCGATAAAATCTGCGACAGCGTTATAATCGCGGTGCCGCATCCTCTCCATGCCGAAATTGCAATTAAAGCATTCAGGCAGGGTCTTAATGTAATGCTCGAAAAGCCTGCCGATATTTCCGTTTTAAGGGTTAGAAGGCTTAATGAGGAGGCGGAAAAGTCGGGTAAGGTGTTCTCGATTATGTTTAATCAGCGAACAAACCTCCTATATGAAAAGGCCCGTGAAATTCTAAAAAGCGGTGAGATAGGCGAGCTCAAAAGAACAGTCTGGATAATTACAAACTGGTTTCGCACGCAAAGCTACTATGATTCGGGCGTCTGGCGCGCCACCTGGTCGGGAGAGGGAGGCGGAGTGCTTTTGAATCAGGCGCCGCATAATCTTGATTTATGGCAATGGATTTGCGGTATGCCCGAAAGCGTAACCGCCTTTTGCGATGTTGCAAAATACCATAATATCGAGGTCGAGGACGAGGCGACAATATTCACAAGATATAAAAACGGCGCGACCGGTGTTTTTATTGCCTCGACAGGCGAATACCCGGGAACTAACCGCCTTGAAATATCGGGCGACTTGGGTAAAATAGTATTGGAAAACGGCACCTTGAAGCAGTATAAGCTAAAGGAACCGATAAGCGGGATTATAGCAAAATCAGAGAACAGCTTTGACGCAATTGATTACGATTACGTGGAAATAAAGCAGGATAAGCCCGAGACATCGCACAAGGGAATTTTACAGAATTTTACTAACGCGGTATTATTCGGCGAGGAGCTTATCTCACCCGGAGCCGAAGGTATAAACGAGCTTACTGTTTCTAACGCCGCATATCTTTCCGAGTGGCAGGGAAACAGGGAAATCACTTTGCCGTTTGACGAGGCGCTTTACGACAGTATGCTTTCGGAAAAAGCAGGCTTCTCGAAGCGCCGTGCTTTCGATTCGGAGAAAAAAGAAACTGCCTCCTATCTTAAAAGATGGCAGGTAAGGTGGTAATATACGACAGCCTAACACACCAAAGACTTCGGCGGATATTTCGGCTGAAATCTGCTGTATTTTGCGGATTAATATATCGCCTTTTATAAGACCAAATCTCTCTTTTGGTATACGAATACATTCGTATAAATAAAAGAGAGGTTTTTTTATGAAAAGCGGGACTGATAAAACGCGTTTACAGCTCTTGCCCGTCGGGAAAAATTGTGGTATAATTTTTCTTAATAAAACAAATTTACTTTTCTTTATACGATACGGCAAAGGATAATAAATGAAAATTACCGAAATAATAACGGCAAAAAAGCCAAGTCTTTCGTTTGAGGTATTTCCTCCGAAAACGAGCGAGAGTTTTGAGAGCGTTTTATCTGCGGCAAAGGAGATAGCATTGCTCTCTCCCTCGTATATGAGCGTTACATACGGCGCGGGCGGCGGCACGTCACAGTATACTTCCGACGTTTGCGAGGCTCTGGGAGATTGCGGCGTCACTCCGCTCGCTCATCTTTCCTGCATTTGCGCGAGTAAAGACCGGGTAAGAGAAGAGCTGCAAAGACTGAAAGATAAGGGAATAGAAAACATTCTCGCACTTCGCGGCGACATACCCGTGGGATATGACAAAACCTCGGTGCACTATCACTATGCGAGCGAGCTTGCAAAAGAGATATCCGATTTCGGCGGATTTTGCATAGGCGGTGCGTGCTATCCTGAGGGACACCCAGAGAGCGCGAACAGCAACGCGGATATTGAGAGTCTTAAAATCAAGGTGGAAAACGGCGTTGAGTTCTTAACGACGCAGATGTTTTTTGATAATAATATTTTATACAATTTCATGTACCGACTTTACCGTGCAGGGGTGAATGTGCCCGTTGTTGCAGGAGTTATGCCCGTGACCAACGCAAAGCAGGTAATCCGTATATGCAAGATCTCGGGGACGGCTCTGCCTCAACGCTTTTTGAGAATTGTAGACAGATACGGAGATGATCCCGACGCGATGAAGCAGGCAGGCGTAGCATACGCCGTAGAGCAGATTATTGACCTTTTTGCAAACGGTATAAATGCCGTGCACATTTACTCGATGAACAAGCCGGATGTGGCAAAGGCTATCAAAGATAACATTTCGGAGATACTGAAGTGAACATAAGAGAAGCGATAAAAGAAAAACGTATATATTTTGACGGCGGGTTCGGCACACTTTTGCAGGGCATGGGACTTCCTGCAGGCGTCGCACCCGAAAAGTGGAATATAACGAATCCCGACGCGGTTATTTCTATACACAAAGCGTATATCGAGGCAGGCAGTAATGTCATTACCACAAATACGTTCGGCGTAAATTGCGATAAGTATGAAAACTATGAGGAGTATATCCTTCGGGCAATAGAATGTGCGAAGTCGGCGGCGAAGGGCAGCGACTGCGCTATCGCTTTTGATATGGGCCCGTGCGGAAAAATGCTCGAGCCTCTCGGCACCCTTTCCTTTGAAGACGCCGTGAGCCTTTTCGCCGCAAATGTAAAGTGCGCGGCAGAGGCCGGAGTTGATTTAATCATCATAGAGACGATGAACGATTCTTACGAGACAAAGGCGGCGGTTTTGGCGGCAAAGGAAAACTGCGATCTGCCCGTTTTTGTCACCAATGTATATGATAAAAGCGGAAAGCTCATGACGGGCGCAAATCCCGAGGCCATGATAGCCATGCTCGAGGGTTTGGGCGTTGACGCTCTGGGGCTCAACTGTTCGCTCGGTCCGGATCTCATGCTTCCGCTTATTGACAGATTCGTACAAAACTCATCTTTGCCTGTCATCGCAAATCCCAACGCAGGACTTCCTAAAGTAGAGGGGGGAGAAACAGTATATACCGTATCTCCCGATGAATTTGCAGATTATATGAGGCAAATTGCCGAAAAGGGCGTGACTTTGCTCGGCGGCTGTTGCGGAACGACGCCTGAATATATAAGGAAAACTATCGAGGCTACAGCCTCTTTGAGTTTTTCTCTTCCCGAAAAGAAGAGAAAAACGGTTGTTTCGTCATACACTCACGCAGTTGAAGTCGGCGCGTCGCCTGTTTTAATCGGCGAGCGTATTAACCCCACGGGAAAACCTTTATTAAAGGATGCGCTTCGCAGAGAGGATTATAACTTCGTTATGAACGAGGGCGTAAACCAGGCCGAGAGGGGCGCGCATATTCTCGATGTAAATGTGGGTTTGCCTGACATCGACGAAGCGCAGACGATGATGAATGCGGTGAAAAAACTTCAGTCGGTGACAGATCTGCCGTTACAGCTTGACTCGTCAAGTCCCGAGGTACTTGAAAAATCCATGAGGATTTATAACGGCAAACCCCTTATAAATTCGGTAAACGGCGAAGAAAAGAGCATGAGCGCCGTATTTCCTCTTGTGAAAAAATACGGAGGCGCCGTGATCGCTCTGACCATGGACGAGAGGGGCATTCCCTCAACGGCAGAAGAGCGTGTGAAAATTGCCGAGAAAATTGTCAGCCGTGCGAAAGAATACGGTATAGAAAAGCAGGATATCATAGTTGACCCTCTTTGTCTTACAATTTCATCGGATACTAAAAGCGCGCTTGTGACGCTCGACGCGGTTAAAAGCCTTTCACAAAAGGGCTTTATGACAAGTCTCGGCGTTTCTAATATATCCTTCGGACTTCCCCATAGAGACAGAATAAACGCTTCGTTTTTTAATTCGGCGCTTGAGAGCGGACTGAAGTGCGCGATAATGAATCCTTTTTCACAGTCGATGACGGATGTTTATTATTCTTTCAAGGCGCTTCACGATATGGATTCTGCGTGCGGCGAGTATATCGCATATGTTTCGGATAAGCCGACGGAAAAAGCACAAAAGGAACATAACATGAGTCTCAAAGACGCGGTTATTAAGGGGCTAAAGGAGGAGGCGGCCGCAGGTGCGGCGGAGCTTCTCAAAAAGCAGAAGCCGCTTGACATAATCAGCGGATATATAGTTCCTGCCCTAAACGAGGTCGGTAAAGACTTTGAGCAGGATAAGGTTTTCCTGCCCCAGCTTCTCATGAGCGCCGACGCGGCGACAGCCGCTTTTGAGGTTATAAAACGCAGTATGCCCAAGGGCAGTATGGATGAGAGCAAGGCGATAATTTTGGCGACAGTAAAAGGCGATATCCATGACATAGGAAAAAATATCGTAAAGGTGCTTCTCGAAAGCTACGGCTTTAAGGTGTACGATCTCGGACGCGATGTTCCCCCCGAAACGGTGCTCAAATGCGTCAGGACTACGGGTTGCCGTCTTGTCGGTTTGAGCGCTCTTATGACGACGACAGTACCCTCCATGGAAAAAACAATAAAACTGCTTCATGAGTCTCTTCCCGATGTAACCGTTGTTGTGGGCGGTGCGGTCTTGACGGAGGAATATGCCGAGAAAATTAACG
>CAMGCN010000108.1 GCA_946040935.1 uncultured Clostridia bacterium
ATACTAGATAGCGTAGCGTCTCGTGGGCTCGGAGATGTGTATAAGAGACATGAATAGGGGTGGAGTGAGTAAATTCCGGGCAAATCCACTATCTCAAATTCCCCGTCAGACTTTATTGTACCCGACTTTGCGTCGACCGTCACTCCCGGGTAATTTCCCACATGTCTGTGGGCGCCTGTCAGCCGATTGAAAAGGGTTGTTTTGCCGCAGTTCTGATTTCCGAGTAAAGCTATTACATACGGCATGGCTTCACTTCTATCATGCGCGCATGGCTTCGGCGCAGGGTTAAAAGGTAAGAACGGATTTTTATTTCCATGGGGTCTCCCGTCGGTGCATATTTGCACACTGAAACAATAGTGCCGGGAAGCAAACCCATATCGATGAGCCGACGTCTCGCCGTCCCATCGCCGCGAACCGCGGTTATCACCGCGTTCTCGTTTATTTTCAGTTCGTCAAGCGTCACTTTCACTCCGCGAGTAAAAGGACGCGAGCCCTTTTACTCTATTTCTTAAGAGATTTAAGCTCTTTCATGAAGGTGTCAACATCCTTAAACTCACGGTAAACCGAAGCAAAGCGAACATAGGAAACCGCGTCGAGAACGCGGAGTCTGTCCATTACCATAACACCTATCTCACTTGAAGATATACCGTCGGTAAGACTGTTTTTGATCTCTTGCTCAACGTCTGCGACAAGCGCGTCAATTTGTTCCTTGGTGACAGGCCGCTTATAACAGCTCTTTACGACGCCCGAATAAATCTTGTTCTTGTCGAACATCTCTTGAGTGCCGTCCTTTTTAGTAACCATAATCGGCACGGCATCAAAAATCTCATATGTAGTAAAACGCCTTTTGCAGCTCAGACACTCTCTGCGTCTGCGTATAGATCCCTCTTCGGTAGGTCGGGAATCTATAACCTTACTGTCCGGGTGACCGCAGGTAGGACATCTCATGAATAGTGCTCCTTTAACTATTTATATATCTTATAGTTTGATTTTATCACAACATTTGGTGTTTGTAAATACTATCCCCATCGCATTTTGTGATTTTATGTATTTTTTTCTGAAATCTGTCCTGATAAAACGAAACTGCACCCGTTATCAGGTGCAGTTGCTTTATATCTGTTCTTAATCAATCTCTTCGGAAGAGATCACGGGTATATACTTTTTCTTTCACATCGTCAAGACAACTGTCATCGAGAATTGCATGTGACTGCGCTTTGAAAGGGTTCAAATCGTTTACCGCTTTCTCCTATACTATCTCAAAGAAGGTGTCCGGTCTGTTCGGATCAAACACCTCATTACAGGTCATGACCGTCACCAGATCTTCGGTATTGCTGAGATTGATAATATTATGCGTCCAACCCGGAATCATATGGACCGCTTCTATCTTTTCGCCGCTTACTTCAAACTCCACCGTTTCTCCGGTGTTTATGTTTCTCTCCTGTATCAGTCCGTGCCCGTGCACCACTATAAACAGCTCCCACTTGGAATTATGCCAGTGTTGACCTTTTGTAATGCCGGGTTTGCTGATATTGATACTCACCTGACCGCAGTCCTCGGTATGAACAAGCTCGGTAAAGCTGCCGCGGGCGTCCACGTTCATTTTCATCGCATACTTGAACTTTTCTTTCGGAAGATAAGTCAAATATAAAGAATAAAGCTTCTTCGCAAAAGAGCCGCTCGGCATCTTGGGCATAAGCAAAGTGGCAGGCTGCCCCTTAAACTCCTGCAAAAGATCCACTATTTCTCCGAGGGTGACTTTATGCGTTACGGGAACATAGCAGTATCTGCCGTCCTCTTTTGCGACCGCCTCCACACCGTCGAATTCACAGTGCCGCTCCTTGCCTTCCAAAAGGTCGAACATTCCTTCAACAAGGTCGTCAATATATAAGAGCTCAAGCTCTGTACTTCTGTCGTTAACATGAAATTCTTCATCATTTGCCACTGCCCAACAGAAAGTGGAAACCGCAGAATTGTAGTTTGGGCGGCTGTGCCCCATCAGGTTCGGGAAACGATATACCGCGACTTTAGCGCCGTTTTCCTTTGCGTAATCAAAGAAGAGCTCCTCCCCTTCTTTTTTGCTTCTGCCGTATTCGCTGTTTCCGAAGCGTCCCGCAAGAGTTGCCTGTATCGAAGAGGACAGCATGACGGTAGCCTTGTTGTTGTATTTCTTCATGGTGTTCAGCAATTCAGAAGCAAAGCCGAAATTTCCCTTCATAAAATCTTCGGGGTTGTCCGGACGGTTAACACCGGCAAGGTTGAATACAAAATCAGCTTTGCGGCAGTACTCGTCAAGCTCCTCGGGGGCAGATGAAATATCATATTCGTATATCTCGTCGACAGTTATATCCGGGCGGGTACGGTTTTTACCGTCGCGTATATTTTTGAGGTTGTTGCAGAGGGCGGTACCCACCATACCCTTTGCGCCGGTTACAAGTATGTTCAATGTTATTTCTCTTTCCTTTGATATGTATAAATCTATCTTCGGGTGCCGCGTCGGGAAACGCTTTATTTTATTTTCTCCACACCATTTTATTTACAACGCCTGTGTAGGACTGAATTATCTTTACCACCTTGGTACTGACATTTTCTTCGAAATAATCGGGGACAGGTATACCGTAGTCGCCGTTTTTATTCATTTCTACCGCTGTTTCAACCGACTGCAAAAGTCCCTTTTCGTCAATACCGGACAGTATAAAGCACGCCTTGTCCAGCGCCTCGGGACGTTCGGTAGAGGTGCGTATACAAACCGCGGGGAAAGGCTTTCCTATACTTGTAAAGTATGAGCTTTCCTCAGGCAAAGTTCCGCTGTCCGACACAACGCAAAAGGCGTTCATCTGGAGACAGTTGTATTCGTGAAAGCCGAGCGGCTCATGCCGGATAACCCTTTTATCAAGCTCAAATCCGCTTTGATCGAGACGCTTTTTAGAGCGCGGATGGCAGGAATAAAGTATCGGCATATCGTACTTTTTCGCCATTTCGTTTATAGCGTTAAAGAGAGATAAAAAGTTTTTCTCGGTATCTATATTTTCCTCTCTGTGTGCCGAAAGCAGAATATATTTTCCTTTTTGAAGTCCCAGTTTTTGATGAATATCGCTTGCCTCTATTTCAGCTAAATTGGAATGAAGCACCTCTGCCATAGGAGAGCCTGTCACATAAGTACGTTCCTTTGGCAGTCCGCACTCTGAAAGATACCGTCTTGCGTGTTCCGAGTAGGCCATATTAACGTCTGAAATAATATCGACTATTCGGCGGTTGGTTTCCTCGGGCAGACACTCGTCCTTACAGCGATTACCTGCCTCCATATGGAAAATCGGGATGTGAAGTCTCTTTGCCGCTATCGCCGACAGGCAGGAGTTTGTGTCACCCAAAACGAGCAGAGCGTCGGGCATTATCTGACACATGAGTTTATATGAACAATTTATAATATTGCCGACGGTAGCTCCCAAATCATCGCCTGCCGCGTCCATATATACATCGGGGTTTTCTAATTTCAAATCCTTAAAAAACACGCCGTTCAGGTTGTAGTCGTAGTTCTGGCCCGTGTGCGCTAAAATACAGTCAAAGTATTTGCGGCACTTGTTTATAACCGCGGCAAGGCGTATAATTTCCGGGCGGGTGCCCACTATTATTAAGAGCTTTAACTTTCCGTTATCCTTAAATTTTATATCGCTGTAATCGGTTTTAAGATTATAACTACATTCACTCATTTTTGATTATAAAACATTAAGCCTTTCCGTTATTTTGTTTGTTAAGCTCATCGCGGATATACTGCAAAGACAAAAGCTTTTCTTTTACCTGCTCTACGTTTAACAGCTCGGTATTCTTGGAATCAAATTCTGTAAGCGGATTACGGTTTTCATCACCACGACTAAAGTACTTATCGTAGTTAAGTCCTCGCTTGTCCGCAGGGACGCGGTAGAAATTACCCATATCGACCGCATTTGCACATTCTTCATTAGTAAGCAGGGTTTCGTACATTTTTTCGCCGTGGCGTATACCTATTGTTTTAATTTTACTTTTATCTCCTCCGAACAGCTCGCAAACCGCCTCTGCCTGCGTTTTTATAGTGCAGGCGGGAGCTTTCTGAACGAGAATATCTCCGCTCTCTCCGTGCTCAAACGCGAACAGGACAAGGTCGACCGCCTCATCGAGAGACATGATAAAACGCGTCATTGAACCGTCGGTGATAGTAATGGGATTGCCGTTTCTTATCTGCTCTATCCACAGCGGTATTACCGAGCCGCGCGAACACATGACATTCCCGTAACGGGTACAGCAAATTTTCGTTTTATCGGTCGTACGGGATTTTGCTACCGCAACCCTCTCCTCTAACGCCTTTGTAATACCCATTGCATTTACGGGGTAAGCCGCTTTATCGGTAGATAAGCATATTACCGCCTTTACTCCCTCGTCTATCGCGGCAGTCAGCACATTATCCGTACCTATTACGTTGGTTTTCACCGCTTCGATCGGGAAAAATTCACAGGAAGGCACCTGCTTGAGCGCCGCCGCATGGAATATGTAATCCACCCCGTGCATAGCGTTTTTTACGCTTGAAAGGTCGCGTACATCGCCTATAAAGAACTTGATTTTTTCTGCGACTTCGGGCATTTTTGCCTGAAACTCATGCCGCATGTCGTCCTGCTTTTTTTCGTCTCTTGAAAAAACGCGTATTTCGCCTATATCTGTCTTAAGGAATCGGTTCAAAACCGCGTTACCGAAAGAGCCTGTACCGCCTGTGATAAGTAATGTTTTTCCTTCAAAAAGTTGCATTTTTATTTCCCTTCCCATTATTAAAAGTTATCATTGAAATCTTCTTCATTGAAATTTCCTTGCTTAATTTTCTTTCTAACAGGACGCATCAAATGCCTGTC
>CAMGCN010000109.1 GCA_946040935.1 uncultured Clostridia bacterium
CCGCAGGGTAGTTTGAAACAGGTATTTTTTCGCAGAGCAAGCACTGCGACTGCAGAAATACCTTTGTATTTCAAAGGAGCAGTGCGAAGCTATGTGGGAAAAGACCCTTTCAAACCTTTATGTGTTCGACTGTCTTTTGGTATTCCCACAGGAGCGACGCAACGCTCTTGCGAAAGATGTATGGGTTTTGCTCAAATTTGTGCAAAACCCATGAACTTGAACAAAGCTGTTTTGCCTTAAAATACTTGGTTTTCAAAGCTTTTCGCTTTGTTCAGTACCCATTATAATAGTCGACAAGGAGTATATTGTCATTTGCTTTTATGCGGCGGTACATGTAGGAGGTCATTTTTCCCACCTGCTCGTCGGTGTAATCGTCGAATTTGACGACGACCTCCCCGTCCGCCCAATACGCATAGGGCGTCAGCCATGTGTAGTTTGAGAAGATGACAAAGCCTTCGTAGTTTTCACTGAAGATGTCGCTTCCTAAAAGGTTTTTCGGAATATCAAGTCCGAAAAGGTTTGCGACAGTGGGAAGAAAATCGGAATTTGAGCAGAGCTTATTCACCTTAAGCCGCGGAGTTTCCGGGTCTTTCGACCAGATGAAGAAAGGCGAACGCTGGCGCAGAGCCCATATATCGCTCTTGTACTCTAACTGGGTCTCTTCGTCGAGCCCGTAGCAGAAATGATCGGTAACGCATATAAACACCGTGTTTTCGTCCGCGTCTTGGGCAAGACGGCCTATCATATCGTCGGTGATTTTCGCCTTGGCGCGTAAAACGTCAAGGTCTTCGAATTCGCCGAGAGGCTCTTCTATCTGATATTTTTCTTTCGCATATTCGTATATTTCGTTGTCGTATTCGTAGGGAAGGTGTGCCGAGTAGGTTATAAGAAAGCTCATAAACGGCTGACCTTCTTCACCCATACCTCCGAGGAGCTTTTCGGTAAGTTCAGGCGTGTCGGTGAGCATGGTGTCTATGTTTACCGTGTCGGTGTCGTCATTATAATCATAAAACGAATTATAACTTTCATAACCGAATCTCTCGTGCATAAGCAGTCTGTTATAGAACCAGCCGTGATTTTTGTGGAAAGAGTTTACCGAGTAGCCTTTGTCTTTGAAGAGGTTGGGCAGACTTTCGGAGAAGGTGTTTTTGACATACTGATAAGGAGCGGTGCCGTTCGACGGGGCGTATATACCCGTGTTCATGACAAATTCGTTTGCGAAAGTCGCGCCGTCGCCGAAAATAGACGAGTAGTAGTTTTCAAAAGAGATACCCTCGTTCATCATTTTATATATATTAGGCGTGTATTCTTCGCTAATCGCAAGGTAGTCGACGCTCTCCATCATAATTATGACGGCGTTTTTTCCTTCGAAGAGCCCTGTCATTTCGTTGTCTTCACAGCCTGACGGATATTCTGTGAAAAAATCCGATATATCGTTTTCCAGCTCGCTTTTGTCCGCGCTTATATCACGTATAAAGCAATTATAAAAATCAAGGCAAAGAAACTGATAATATCCTACATATCCCATGCACTTGTGAGGATTTGTGTAGTTTTCGTAAACATAGCGCCTGTCTTCAAACGAGTTCCAGACCGCGTCCTCCGATTTTTCGCCCAAAGCGCCGGGAAGAGTCACCTGTGAAATCGCGATGAGCACTATCAGGGCGGGGATAGCGAGTATACGCGTGAGAGGGGGAAAAGGCACGATATCCTTTACATGAAGGGCGACAAAAACGCCGAGTATGACAAGCAGGATAAAGAATATCGCCTGCCATGGCCCGACATACTGAAAGACGGTGTTCCAATATCCCGCTCCTTCCCCGACGTTTGAAAGTACGGTAAAAGAAAACACCTTGTTGAATATTTTGAAATATATATACTGTCCGACGCCGTAAAACAGCAAAAAGAAATACAGAAGGCAGTATACGATTCGCGCCGCGCGTTTCGGCAGAACGAATATCACGGCACAAAATAAAAGAGACCACAGAACGGTAAAAATAACATTTACAAAATAAAAGTCCGCCATTGTTTCTGCCGCAAGACATACGAAAAAACCGACAGCAACAAAAGACAGGAATGTCAACGCCGACGCAAGCAAGCTTTTCCTGTCAAAAACATATTTATTTTTACGAGAATCAAAAAAACCCTCGTCAAGTTTATTTTTTATTTTCATGCTGATATGTTATCACAAAACACCTGTAAAATCAAGAGCTGTGCTCTTTTCGAGGTTGAAAGCTTCCGATGAAATAATATCCTGCCACGGCGAAAACTCCCTGCTCTATAAAAGGCATGGAAAGAGAGAGCACCTCGAAGACGTCCGAGGGCGCGCCGTAGGCGGCGACGAGGGCAACAAGGCTGACCGCCTCCTGTATCATAACTCCCACAGTGTATGAAATCAGGGAAAAAAGCCGCACGGCTCTGTCCGAGGCAGGGCGCAGTGCAAAAGAGAAAACGAAGGTGAAAAAGAGAAGGAACAAAGCGGATAAAAGGGAGATAACCGCTGTCAGGAAAATGTCGCCCGTCTCCTCGGCAAACATGGCCTCTGTATAGTCGGTCATCCCTGATTTTACCATTAAAAGCTCAATAAAATATGAGATGAGCGCGCCTGCGGCAAGAGAGAGAATATAAGACGCGGCGCAGAGTGAGGCGCCTTTTATCTTATGTGCGCGCACGAGGGTGTAGATTCCTCCCAGCATGGCATATACCGAAAGGCAAACAAGAAAATCGGCGATTACCCGGCACACGGTCATGAATATGCCGAGCGTTACCGATTCAATATATGTATAAAGGTATGAAAGGTATACCGATAAAGGGGCAAAAACCGCACAACGTGCGAAGGTCGCCGAAATTACGGCGATAATGCTTTTTTTAAGTGTGGAAGATGTGTTCATGGCTTATTTTATGTATCTTATGACATAAACCACTTTGCCGAGAACGGTCAAAGCGTCTGTATATATAGGCTCCATTTCATCGTTTTCGGGCTGGAGGCGAAAGCCGTCCTTCTCCCGGAAAAAACGCTTTACCGTCGCTTCGTCTTCTATCAGAGCCACAATAATGTCCCCTTCGTCGGCGCTGTTCTGAGGGCGGACCACCGCATAGTCGCCGTCGTTTATTCCCGCGTTTATCATGCTGTTTCCGTGCACCTCGAGGGCAAAGCAGGAGGAGTCGGGCGAGGGAAGATAGCCTTTCACGTTTTCTTCGGCGTATATCGGCCTTCCCGCGGCGACGCTGCCGACTATCGGTATTTTGCCGCCGCTTGTCGTGCGAAGTGAGCGCGATTTCGCGCCCGATTCGGTTACGAGTCCCTTTTCGCGGAGCTTGTTTATATGAAACTGAACCGTCGAGGTCGAGGCGATGCCGCAGGCGGCGGCAATTTCCCTGACTGTCGGGGAGTAGCCGTTTTCGGCTATAAAGCGGCATATATATTTGTATATTTTTTCTTGGTTGTTCATTTTATCCTTTGAAAATTAAACGAAAATATCGACTCTGTTTTTCTATTTTATCACACAAAGAGTCATTTTGCAAATGCGCTTTTCATATTCATTAATAGGTGATGTAAATGTTGATAGATTATAAGTGCCCCGCCGACCCTGATTTTGTCTCGCGAACGATTGAGCGGATATCTCAGGTGTATCTTTTCTGTGAGAAATATGTGATAGGAAAGAGTCTGCTCGGACGGGATATAGAGCTTTTGAAAATAGGCAACGGCAAGAAAAAGGTCATGTTTGTGGGCGGAGTGCACGGAAGCGAGCATCTGACGTCCTCTCTGCTTTTGCGCTTTGCCGCCGACTATGCCTCGGCCGCCGACGACGGCGGAAAGGTGTATTCCCTTTCCATGCGCTATCTTTATGAAAACCGCACGGTTTACATACTTCCTCAGTTGAATCCCGACGGTGCGGACATCGCCATACACGGTCCGTCGCGCGACTGTCCGCTGTACGAGCGGATAATGCATATGTGCCCTGACAAAGACTTCACCCATTGGCAGGCAAACGCACGCGGGGTTGACTTAAATCACAATTTTTCGGCGGATTTTGAAAAATACAAAGCGATAGAGAGGCAAAACGGCATTTTTGAGGGCGCGACAAAGTTCAGCGGCGAGTGTCCCGAAAGCGAAAAGGAAACAAAGGCGATATGCGATTTTTTGCGCTGTGCCGATGTCGGTATGCTTCTCGCCTTTCATACACAGGGGGAAGAGATATACTACGAGGCAAACGGAGCCTGTCCGCCTATGGGCAGGGCGATAGGCTCGGCAATGGCGCGTATGTGCGGCTACCGTCTCGCCCTGCCTCAGGGCGGCGCGCGCTACGGGGGCTTAAAGGATTGGTTTATAAAGGAATTTTCCCGTCCCGGCTTTACAGTCGAGTGCGGCAAAGGGGAGAACCCGCTTCCGTATGAGGACCTTTTCCGTATTTACGCCATTTTGCGTGAAATGCTCTTTACATCGGTGGTGCTGATATAGTGCGAACCGTTAAGACGCAAAGCCCATTCCTGTACCGGAAAAATAAAACACAGAAAAAAGCTGTATTTGCAAATCAAGATAAACCCTCTCTCCAAAAGCGCAGAGAGGGTTTTGCTGTATGATGACATAATTGTTTTCGAGAGTTTTAGTCTGTGTATAAAGAGCCGGACGTTTCGTGTCAGTTTCAGATCGTTTCATCTGTGCCGAAAAGGGTACAAAATAAGGATTTTTCGCTCGCAAAAGTCTGTGGTGCGTGCAAATGCTGAATGATTTTCAATAAAATACTTGCATTGTTTTGTGATTGTGATACAATGTTTTTGCTGAAAGGCGTAATACATTAAATTTGAAACATTGTATCTTAGTGTTTATTCCTGTTTATGA
>CAMGCN010000110.1 GCA_946040935.1 uncultured Clostridia bacterium
ATATAATATATAGTAATATTTATATACGAGGTGCGCCGAATGGCGGAAAAAATCAAAATAGCTATAATCGGCGCAGGCGCCGCAGGTCTCATGGCGGCGGTAAATGCCGCCGAGGAAAACACAGAAGTCACCGTTTTTGAAAAAAACGACCGTCCGGGGAAAAAACTGCTTATCACCGGAAAAGGCAGGTGCAACCTCACAAACAATTCGGACATTCAGAATATCATTGAAAATATACCGACAAATCCGCGGTTTTTATACGCCGCCCTTTCGGCGTTTACTCCCATGCAGTTAATGCAGTATTTCGAGTCGCTGGGCGTGCCTCTAAAAACAGAAAGAGGCAACAGAGTTTTCCCCGTTTCGGACAAGTCATGCGATATAGTAAACGCAATTGTAGCCGACGCAAAAAGAAAAGGCGTTAGGTTTATATATGAAAAGGTAAGCGAAATATTAACGGAAAACGGTACTGTTACGGGCGTAAAATGCTCGTCAAAGACATACGGCTTTGACAGAGTTATATTAGCCACGGGCGGTATGTCCTATCCCGCAACGGGTTCAACGGGAGACGGATACAGATTTGCCCGTGCTCTCGGACACACCGTAACCCCCGTTTCGCCTTCACTCGTCCCTATGGAGACAGAAGAAAGATGGCCGAAAGAGGCTATGGGACTTTCCCTTAAGAACGTGTCTCTCACGGTCATAGACACAGCAAACGGAAAAAAGATATACGACGATTTCGGAGAAATGCTCTTTACCCATTTCGGCGTTTCGGGACCTATGATACTTTCTGCGTCGAGCATTATCAGAAAGGTCGAGCCGAAAAGATACAAAATATATATTGACCTGAAACCGGCTCTCGACGAAAAAACGCTGGAAAAACGGATACTTTCCGACTTTGCGGAAAACTCAAACAGGGATTTCAAAAACTCTCTAAACCGTCTTTTGCCTTCAAAGCTGATACCTGTTATCGTAAGACTGTCGGAAATACCGCCTGACAAAAAAATTAATTCGGTAACAAAAGAAGAACGAAAAACTCTCGTACATTTACTTAAAAATCTGGAACTGACGGTTAAACGGTTAAGACCGATTGACGAGGCAATAATAACAAGCGGAGGGATTTCAACAAAAGAGATAAATCCCCGCACAATGGAATCAAAAATAATTAAAAATCTGTATTTTGCGGGCGAGATAATCGACTGTGACGCTTATACAGGCGGGTATAACCTGCAAATAGCGTTCTCGAGCGCCGCCCTCGCGGCAAAAAGCGCCGCTGAAAGGAATTATGATGATTAACATAGCAATCGACGGACCCTCGGGGGCAGGAAAAAGCACCCTCGCCAAAATGTTGGCAAAAAAGCTCGGCTATATTTATGTAGACACGGGCGCGCTCTACCGCTCGATAGGACTGTATATGTTCGACAGCGGCATTAACCCAAAGGACAAAGACGCGGTCATAGAAGCGCTTTCAAATATAAAAATAGAGCTTCGCTTTGAAAACGGCACACAGAAGGTATATCTCAACGGGACGGACGTAAAGGACAGAATACGTCTGCCCGAGATGTCCATGTACGCTTCACTTACCTCTGCAATACCCGAAGTACGCGCCTTCCTGCTCGACATTCAAAAGGACATGGCAAAGAAAAACAACGTCATAATGGACGGCCGCGACATCGGTACGGTTATACTCCCCGACGCACAGGTGAAAATCTTCCTCGTTGCGTCAAGCGAAACGAGAGCAAAGAGGCGTTACAAGGAACTTGCGGAAAAAGGAATAGAGACGTCGTATGAGGAGGTCCTCTCGGATATTATAAAAAGAGACGAAAACGACAGCACACGCGCCGTAGCCCCTGCCGTCGCAGCTCCCGACGCGGTTCTTCTCGATTCTTCCGACATGAATGCAGACGAGGCGCTTGACGCGGCATTAAAAATCATCGAGGATAAAATCAGATGACGTTTTACGGCGTATTATACAAATTGTTTGCGTGGTTTTTCAGGTGGATTTTCCGCGTACAGGTAAAAGGCGAAGAGAATATACCCTCCGACGGCGCGGTTATGGTATGTACAAATCACATATCGGCTTTTGACCCGTTTATTATTATCGTCAGCAACACGCGGCAGATATTTTTCATGGGTAAAAAAGAGCTTTTCAAAATTCCTGTATTGAAACAGATATCAAAAGGCGTCGGGGTATTTCCCGTTGAGCGCGGAGCAAACGACGTCGGTGCGATAAAGCAGGCGATAAAGCTGCTTGAATCGGGAAAAATCTTCGGCATTTTTCCGCAGGGCACACGCCATTCGGGAGAGGATCCGCACAAAACCCAAATAAAAAGCGGAGTCGGTCTTATTGAAGAAAAGACAGGAGCGCCTGTCCTTCCCTGTTGCATTATCACAAAAGACAACAGAATTAAACCTTTCCGCCCGGTTACAATAGTTTACGGAGAGGTAATAGAACCGTCTGAATTTTCAGATATACTAAACGACGAAACGCTCAAAAGCAAAGAGAAACATAAAAAAATCAGTGAAACGGTATTTAATAAGATACTCGAGCTGATAGACGGTGAAGCAAATGAGCGTTAAGGTCGCGTCACTCGCAGGTTTTTGCTTCGGCGTTGACCGAGCGGTGCGCCGATTAGACGAAGTGCTTGAGAAGAAAGACGAAAAAACCACCGTATACACACTCGGTCCGCTTATACATAATCCGCAGATGATAAGTCATTACGAAAAACGCGGAGTAATCACGTCAAGTCCCGAGAACATTGAAGAAATATACAGAAAAACAGATGAAAATCACCGTACTGTCATTCTTTTGCGTGCACACGGAGTAAAAAAAGAAACAGAAGAGAAACTGCGCGAATATGAAAAAAACAACGAGTATTTCACCGTTGCCGACTGCACATGCCCGTATGTCAAAAAAATACACAGAATAGTAGAGAGCAAATGCGATAAAAACACTCCTCTTATCGTCGTCGGCTCAAAAGAGCATCCGGAAGTCGAAGGAATACTCAGCTATGCTAACGGCAAAAAATATGTTTTCTCCTCTTCGGATGAACTGTCACAAACAAAAATACCCGAAGAAGAGGCGGTAGTTGTCGCCCAAACGACACAGAATATTTCAGAGTGGAAAAAATGTCAAAAAATTATCAAAAAACTATGTACAAATCCGCAATTTTTTGATACAATATGTAGTGTGACTGAAAATAGGCAAAGCGAAGTCGATTCTCTGTCGCGTAACTCGGATATAATGCTTATCATAGGAGGAAAAAACAGCTCCAACTCGAATAAGCTCTATCACATTGCAAAACAAAACTGCCCGAGGACGTATTTTATCGAGAATATATCCGAGCTTCCCGATTTCAGTTTGCAGCCCGAATGCCGTGTGGGAATCGCCGCGGGCGCTTCCACACCGATGGGCATAATAAAGGAGGTAGAAACCATCATGAACGAGAAAACTTTGATGGATGGCGAAAATTTCGCCGAATTGCTTGAGCAATCATTCAAAACATTACATACAGGAGAAACCGTCAAGGGCGTTATAACCGCCGTTTCAGCTAACGAGATATTCGTTGACCTTGGAACTAAAACAACGGGCGTCATTTCAACGGACGAGCTCGGCGACGATGTAAGTCCGGAAGCGCTTGCAAAATACAAAGTCGGCGACGAAATTGAAGCTATCGTTATCAAAGTAAGCGACGCAGACGGTGTTGCGACCTTGTCACGTAAGAAAATCGAGAGACTTCAGAACTGGTCCAAAATCGTTGAGGCTTACAACAACAGCGAAGTTCTCACAGGAAAGATTGTCGATGTCGTAAAAGGCGGCGTAATCATATCTGTAAAGGATGTACGCGTATTCATACCGGCTTCCCATACAGGCCTTGCCAAAGACGCGGACCTTTCCGTGCTTCGCGGAACAACACAGAAAGTCAAAATAATTGACCTCGATGAATCGAGAAACAGAGCAATTGCTTCAATCCGCGCGGTACTCCGTGAAGAGAAAAAAGCCCGCGAGGACGCTTTCTGGGCTGAAATCGAAGAGGGCAAGAGATATGAAGGTACTGTCAAGAGCATCAAGAGCTACGGTGCATTCGTAGACCTCGGCGGTGTTTCGGGAATGGTACACATCACCGAACTCTCATGGTCAAGAATCAAAAATCCGTCCGAAGTCGTCAAAGAAGGACAGAAAATTTCCGTATACGTCAAGAGCTTTGACAAAGAAACGGGCAGAATTTCACTCGGTTATAAGGCAGAAGAGGACGACCCGTGGCTCAAGTTTAAGTCCCAGTACAAAGTAGATGATGTCGTAAGCTGCAAAATCATCAGCCTGCTCCCCTTCGGCGCATTCGCCGAAATCATTCCCGGCGCTGACGGTCTTATACACATCTCGCAGATTGCAAACAAAAAAATTGCCAAGCCTGCCGACGTTCTGAACGTAGGCGACACAGTCGACGCAAAAATCACCGAGATTGACGACGACAACAGAAAAATCAGCCTTTCGATGCGTGCTCTTATCGAAGAAAAAGAAGAGGAAGAGAACGCAATGCCTGAAGATTACATTCCCGACGACGCTGAATCTGATGAAGAGGCGGCTCCTGCAGATGTTGAATCCGACGAAGAGACGGCTCCTGCGGACGCAGAATAATCTTAATCTGCAAACAATAATTCAAATTATATAAAAGAACGCTGAATATACAGCGTTCTTTTTTTATGTCCGTGTCATGTTATGACATTTTTTTCCATCTGTCAGAGTTAGAATATCATCGGTGATAACGATTGCAAGTCGTTTACGGCGATATTCTTTTTTTAATTAATTTCAGTATGGACTTTTTGTCCCTTTATATAAC
>CAMGCN010000111.1 GCA_946040935.1 uncultured Clostridia bacterium
GCGTCAGATGTGTATAAGAGACAGATATATTATATGCAACATTTTGGCAATGTTTTTTGCAAACGAAAACTCCGCGTAATTTTACGCGGAGTTTTACATTTTCCCCTTTTTACTTTCCCTTTTTTACTTTTTCAATATAAGAGTATATACCCCGTTGTAATCTATTTCTTCATCACCCGTTTTCATCGTAACCTCTGCGTATTTTGTCGAATCGCCGTATATCCAGAAATCCGTATACGAGCCCGTAAAGCCGACAGACTCTGCATATATCTTTGCCATTTGACTTTTATCGGTGATAACGGTAACCTTATCTCCTTCAACTATTCTGACGCTTTCCGCATTTGAAAGGAATTCGTCCGCCGTATCGGCAGTCGGGCATTTGCCCTCAAGAGAGTAGCCGTTATAATACAGCAATTTTTCAATTGTATTCTTATATTCAAGATATACCGGGAATGAGTAACCCTCATAAGTTGAGAAGGTAATAACAATAGGTCCCATGTCGTCATGAATTATCTTTCCGTCTGATTCTTCGAGATATGCCGAAGCAATCTCGTCAATTCCGCTGTCAATTCTTAAATACTCATCCAGAACTCCGACATCGGTTTTTGTATATACCTCTCCGCGCAGTATCTCGCTGTTTTTGAGCGAGTCAAACGCCTTATCCTTGTACTCGCCGCTTTCAAAGAGGGAAAGATAGTCCTCCTTATATTCGGTTATATCACTACTGAACCGTTGAATCATATAAGGAATACCGAGCTTGGATACGACTGTTACCGACTGGTATTCAGACATAACGCCGTCGATGAACCTGCTTTCCGTTTCAGTTTCACAGGAATCATAGTAGACTCCGCCCAAATCAATATCTTCACCGCCGGAAATAATATTATATACCGATTTAATATTTTCCTCTTCATTAAAGGTTACGTTATGTCCTGCGAAAAACATCTCTACGCTTTTTATATTATCCATCGTGGGATTAAAGCTCTTGATACCGAAAGGATCAAGTGCAACAACCGCCATAAAGACTGCAAAAACTCCGCAGAAGACGGCAAAGCCCTTTGGTCTTGCAAAGAAAGCGCGCGCGTTTTTGAAAAGGATAACATTCATCAGCATAAACGAGACGACCGCGCCTATAACGCATCCGATAAAGAGCCATATCAAACTGCTCGAGCTTACACCGTAAAACATAAGTCCGAACGCCGCCGTACATACCGTCATCATCATATACTTGATAACGGAAGATACCTTATCAAAGACTACGGGGGTACCCGCTTTTGAGTTATCGCGTATAAGATAAAGCACCGCCGCTGTCGCGAGGAGAATTACCGACGCCGCCGAATACAGGATAATCTCAACAACGCCGAGGGGATTTCTCGATATGCTGTCAGCGAGTCTGATGAACGGCGAGAGCTTACCCAACGTATTCATATTCATATAGTAGTCTATATCAATATTGTAATCAAGTAAGCTGATATAGCCCGACAGGAGAACCAATACTGTCGGAAGATATGCGAGTACTGTACAAACACCGAGAAACTGAATACTCGTCATTCCGCATAGCATGCCTATAACGCAGGTAAGCGAAACAAAGAAGAAAAACCACAGTATACCGCGCAAAACATACGGTGTCATGGACAGTATCGCATATGAAAATCCGTTTACCGCAAGGATCAAAAATTCTATTCCCACAGTAACGGCGAGAGGAACGAGAAAGCTCGTCACACCCGCGAAAAACGATGAGAAAAACTGCGTTGTCCTCTTTTGAGGTATCGAGCCGAAAAGTATAGCGCTTTTCCTGTTCATAAGATATCTCATGACAGTACATCCTGCAAAAATCGCGCAGAGCGCCGAACCGAATTCAACTGTGATTCCCGTTCCGTTTGCGAGTGAGATAACGTATTCCCTCTTACTGATACCGTAGGATAAAAAGCCCGGGGTATTTATCCTTGAGACCATAAGTATGGTGGAAATATCGATAGCTATAAGCAAACCGACAAAGAAGAGAAGCATCATAGGTAAATTTCGTTTAACTGTATTCAAATACAGGTTTTTATCAGAGATTTTCGGTGACTTCATATCCTGCCTCCTGCATACGGGTTATAAATATCTCCTCAAGCGTTAAGGGTACAAGCTCAAAGAATTTTGGGTTGAGCGAGTTGAAAAACGACTCTATATGCTCCCTTTCCCCTCTTACTATAAGCAAAGTGAGACTGCCGTGCCGCTCGCTCTTTACTATGTTAAGCTCGCTCAAATTTGCATTTTCGGGTATAACCGCCTGAATCTTATGAATGCTCATCTTGCAATCGTCAACATCGCTTTCAAGAACGAGTTTCCCCTTATGGAGCAATGCCACATGGTCGCAAATATCCTCGAGCTCGCGCAGATTATGAGAAGCGATAACTACGGTGAGGGAACGGCGCGCAACCTCGGAAGCAAAAATTGAGCGGACAGAACGGCGCATAACAGGGTCGAGCCCGTCAAAGGTTTCGTCGCACAGTATATACTGTGTGTTGCACGCAAGCGAAAGCACTACAGCCGCCTGCTTCGTCATACCCTTTGAAAATGTTGATATTTTCCGTCCTGTGTCAAGATTGAACTTTGATGCGAGCTCATAAAATCTCTCATAAGAAAAGTTCTTATAGGCGGAAGCGTAAAACGCCGCCATGTCGTACATACTGCTTTGACTGAAAAAATAGGAGTCGTCGGAAATATATACGATATTTCCCTTAACCTCGGGATTTTCAAAAACCGCTTTTCCGTCGTATTCTATTTCGCCTTTTTTACATTTGAAAACTCCGCACAGAGCGCGAAGCAATGTGCTCTTTCCCGAGCCGTTTGAGCCGATAAGACCGTAGATCGAGCCGTCTTTCACGGTGATCGAAACATCGTCGAGCGCGAGGAAGTTTCCGTAGCTGAGTGAAACATTATTCGTTTTTATCATCGCAATCCCTCCATGATAAATCCATTTCCGTCCTTATTTCATCGCTGGAACATCCGAGCCGTTTAAGCTCTTTCATAAGCGAGCCAAGCTCGGCAAGAAGTTCCTTTTTTCTCGCCTCGAGAGCGGCAGACGTATTCCCTGAAATAAAACTGCCGCGCGCGGGAAGTGAGTATATTATCCCGTCGCTCTCAAGCAAATTGTACGCTTTTTGTATCGTGTTCGGATTTATTGCAAGTTCGGCGGCGAGCGAACGCACCGACGGAAGTGCGTCGTCCGCTTTCAGATCTCCGGTATATACAAGATTCTTTACACAGTTGACTATCTGCTCGTATATCGGTGTTCTGCTCCGTCCGTCTACGTATATAAGTGACAACAGGTTTCCCCCTTTGTTTTTATTGTACTATTTGTTATAGTACACTTAGATTATAATACGGTGTTTTGTTTTTGTCAAGTAGTAAAAACAAAAAGGGCTGTAAAAAAAAACGTACAGAACAAACAAAAATCAGTTTGCGGCGTCGGATTTACCGCCACCGCAAGTCAAATATATCTTCCCTTAAACGCTCTGCGCTGTTTTTTTACAGCCCTTTATATTCGTCATTTAATATTGAGTAATACCCTACGTCATGATAAACGCCGTCAACGCACACCGCCGATCGGAGTACACCGTCTTTTTTCATACCTAACTTTTCCATGACGCGGGCGCTGTGAATATTTTCAGTCATATAGCGAGCCTCCACACGGTTAAAGCCAAACTCCTCGAAAGCAAGACGTATCATTTCACGCGCCGCCTCGGCGGCGATACCCATTCCCCAATAGTCGTGTGAAAGTACATATCCTATTTCAACGCATGAGTTTTCGGCGTCTACGCGTGAAAAACCGCACGTCCCTATCATTTTTCCGTTTTCTTTATATATCACGGCGAAATCAAAAAACGTGTGATTTTTATACTGTTTTTTCAGTGAAGATATATACGACTTCGTATATTTCTCATTTGGATGAGGACTCCACAAAAGATATTCGCTCACCCTTCCGTCGCAGGAATACTCATACATGTCATGCGTATCTTTCTTTTTAACTTTTCGTAAAAGAAGCCGATTTGTTTCAATTACGGGCTCACCGTCAAAATAATCATAAATACTAATCATGTATACATTATATATCCTTTTTCTTTTTTTATCAATATGTTGATTCATTCACATAAATATGATAAAATTGTCATAGAGTTAATCGGTGATACTTTTGAAAAGAATAAAACCGATACACTTTTTGATTTCCTTTGCTACTCTTTCGGCGGCTTATGGGATAAGCTATGCGCTTTTCTTTAAGACAGGAAGCTGTATTAACGAGTCAACCGTGCTTTCCGGCTCTGACCTGATACACGGATTTCTTTCGGGATTTTTTGTGACTGTGTTTCCGCTCGCTCTGGTACTGCTTTTGTCAATAACTGTTTACGCTTCTCCGGCGGCGCTCATCGCCCTCCTCTTTGAGGGGATTCAGGACGGATACTACATTTTTTCGCTATGGTCGTTTTATACATCATGCGAAAACGCCGCGCCCCTGCACATACTGTTATTTGCTCTTACGCGCGTTTTTTACAGCTATTGCTACCTTATTATAGCTATACAAACACTTTCTTTCAGAGACGCCGCGCACAGGCTGTTTACGCAAAACAGGCCTCTTCTCACAAAGCAAGGTTTATCTTTTCTCTCTGCATTCACCGCTGTCTCTTATACACATCTCCGAGCCCACGAGACGCTACGCTATC
>CAMGCN010000112.1 GCA_946040935.1 uncultured Clostridia bacterium
ACCTAAGCCTTCGTCGGCAGCGTCAGATGTGTATAAGAGACAGGTAATAAATATTGTTTCAAAAGCCGATTTATCGTATAGCAGTGATACTTCACTTAAGCTCGCTGAGTTACCGGATTATACAGAAATAACAGGGGATAAAACAATTCATTCTGACTTGGAAAAATTATATATAAACGAAAATGTGATTGAAAAACTTTTGTCCTCGAGCACGGATCGATATCCGAACCGTATTTTTTTCAGAACAGAGAAAAACAGGCATTTAGAAGCGTATTGGGTTAAACTTCATGGAATTGAAGATACGAAAACATATGCGGAAATTGAGGTGGATTTATCAGAAAACAATATTAATGTTACATGTCAAAACGCAATAGGTTTTACGGTGAGTATACCGCCTCAGATTGACGTAAGCAGCTTCAGAATAACGATTAATCGTGATAATGTGTTTTCATTTGATAATTTTACCGATAAGGAAATTCATTTTATCAGAAACGCGCAGGGTTATTGTCAAGCAACAGAGCCTGCCCGGTGTCTCGATACATACAAAGGAAACGGTCTTTTAGATGTATATCTGGATCCTCTGTGCATCATTTGCTGCAGTGACGATGAAAATTTGCTTAAAACCGCCCATGCCTTTTCGGAGCCTTCTACAAATGGGTTTGATTCACAGGTTCATGCAAAATATCCCGTCTTTATGTCAGATGCGGTTGACGTTACTTTTTTGCGTGGGCATAGTTTGATTGTTGTGGATAACGAATCGGAAGAAAACATGTTTTCTGAAATCAAAAAAAGCGGTCGAATTTTGACTGACAAATCAGGATACTCATACAACGGATTCCGTTATAACGGATCATATGCGGTCATGCAGATTATGGATAATCCTTGGAATGAAAAATATCATATCCTATATATCAATACGAATGATTCTAAAATGTTTGCAAAAAACATATTTACAAGAAGGATGGTTTTTCCTGCATATGTCAATGGCATGCATAAATACCTGAATAAAAATATTTTAATATTTGATGAAAACGGATATAAGACGGAATAATAAAGCTCTGTAAAAAATTCTATAGCGATGACTGCGGCGGTGATTAATACAGATACCGTCATACCCACCATAAGACCGAGATAAGCGTTAGCCGCTCCAAATACAATTGCAAGAATAACGCCAATTATTATTGATTTAACGTTATTTCAGGGGGGCTTCTGCGCCGGTATATACGGCTTAAAGTTTTACTTTACATTTTTCTACGTTCGGACCATAATTTCCAAGTGTTATGTCATATGGTTTTGTGATATTGTTTTCACCTATTCTTTTACTTTGTACCTTCCGGTGTTTTGCTTTCGTCGGCTCGGTGAAAAATTGAACGATATTGATTAGGAGAGAGGGAATGGTACTTGCGGAATTCGCCGGAAAAATGATATGGGGATGAAAAACCAAGCTGTTCGGAGATGACTGAAATTGGTTCTGCCGTGCTTAAAAGCAATATTTCGGCTTCACGTATTCGAACCGAACGAATGAAGTTCAGAGGTGATTGCTGCAACAAATCGCGAAATACGCGTCTGATATAGGTGGGGCTGACATACAGTTCTTTTGATAGATCATTTACCGAAAGGGAGCCGCGGCGGTCAGTTACCAACCGGATGCATTTTTGCAGAAGTTTGAATTGACTGCTGTTTTTGTTTTCCGGACGGTGATAGGGGATATTGATATCCTTTACGCCGGATGAGGCTATTGTGCGTAAAATAATCAGGTGTAAAACGGAGCGGATTCCGATATAACAGCCGTCACCGCCTTTGGTATAATACTGTTCTAACCAATGGTAACACTGTAACAGCTGATGATCTTTGCCTAAATGCACTATCGGACCGTTCAGCAGATTCTGAAGTTGTTCGGAGGCGATAATATCGCGTACTTCAAGATGCATCCAGTAGTTTTTGAATGGATTATCGGGTTCAGAGCAAATCGAACAAATAGAATATTTCGGGATGATGAACATGTCGCCGCCAAAACCGTGGTAAGCGGTGCCGTCGATGGTGACTATGCCCTCGCCGGATAGGATGTAGATCAGTTCTAAATCGCCGTATATACGCGGACCGCACTGAACGGGAGATTGCTTCTGGAGGCCGAATTGCTTCAGGGTGATATTGCATGATTCCAAAAAATCGCTTAAGGTATCATGTTGAACGCACGGGGACAAATTACAGAACTCGTATGTGGACTTTTCCATTTCGATGATTCCTCTTGTGTGGATGTTATTTGTTTTATTATTTAACTATTATAACACTTTTTTATTAAACGACCATATTTTGTTTCGGAATTTATATGTAATATTTCTTTATTTGCATTTACAAGCTTTTTCTTTTTCGCTATACTGAAGTCAGATTAACTGATAATACAGTTTTTCGTATTTCGAAATAAGTTCAGGAAGGATTAGTTATGGGATTTAAAATCGGTGTTGTCGGAGCCGGACAGTTTGCTGCCGGATTTATGCCGCTTTTTAAGGCGCATCCGTTTGTTGATGAAGTGAGTTTAGCGGAGCTGGATCCCGATAGGCGTGCACACTTTGCCGAAACATACGGTATTAGCAAAACATATGACTCTTTGGACGATATGCTTAAGAATTCTGATGTGGATGCCGTCGCTATAATTACTCAACGGCATTTACACGGACCGCAAACTCTCGCGGCCTTGAGGGCGGGAAAGCACGTGTATTGTGCGGTGCCGATGGCGCAGTCAGAGGAAGAGATAGAGGAAATCCTTGAAGAGGTAAAGAGGACGGGACTGATTTATATGACAGGTGAGACCAGCTACTACTATCCCTCTACGGTTTTGTGCAGAGATCGCTTCAACACAGGACTTTTCGGAAAATTTGTTTACGGTGAAGCACAGTATATGCACGATATGATACACGGCTTCTATGATGCTTACCGATACTCGGGCGGCGCGGATTGGACAAAATTAGCGGGCATTCCCCCGATGTACTATCCGACCCACACGATGAGTATGATTCTTTCTGTGACAGGGGCAAAGGCAATTCAGGTTTCCTGTTTGGGCTATAAGGATGCTCATATGGATAGAATTTTTACAGAGGGCGGTAACATTTGGGAAAATATTTTCAGCGATGAAACTGCCCTTATCCGCACGTCAGACGGAGGAATGCTTCGCTCAAACGAATTTAGACGTGTCGGCTGGGGCGGAGGAACCAGCGTATATATGAGTATGTACGGCACTACGGGCAGCTATGAAGAGCATGCGGGCGGAGCCGTGTGGACAGATCTGTCTATGAAGATCGAGGACTTGTCCGAACTTATGACCTGCCGCGTAGGAACAGCGCCCGAAGGGCAAGATGAAGAGTTGGCAAACGAGGCATTGCGAACAGATTTTTACTCGTTTACTGCTAATGTACATCATTCTTACCGCTTGCCGCCTGAATTTAACGGGCTGCGTAACGGGCATATGGGTTCGCACCAGTTTTTAGTTGATGATTTTATGAAGTCAATTGCCACAGGGAAGTTACCGCCCAATAACGCATGGAGAGCGGCGGATTATATGTTGCCGGGCCTTATCGCGCATCAGTCGGCTCTTAAGGGCGGAGAGACTCTAAATATTCCGCAAATAGAGGAGCCGCCCAAAAACTGGGAATTGCTCGATCCGGATAGCTTTGTAGCTTACCGGTTCTGATAAATTCCCTTTACGGAATAAATCAGGTTGCTATACGGAGTCATTAGTGAATTTTGTGGCAAAAACCATAAAGTAAGTGATAAAAATTACAAATCCGAGCCCTTTGCCAATAGGCTTTGGGCTCGGATTTATACTGTTTGATAAGAGGTAGACGGGAAGTTCGAGAAAAGTCGAAATTGAAGGAAATATAAAAGAACTGCATGAACGCATTTTATAAAAATCGTATATTATATACGACATGTTTTAATAATGCCGCAAAATATGTAGTCAGCCATTTCGAATGCTTCGCTTTCAATGTTATCAAACGCATTAATATCCGCTGTGTAATTGCCTTGCAGGCGCAGCGTTGCTTCTTTCTCCGTCATTTCTAAATGACTGTACAGCATATTTTTCCACTTTGCTTTGTTCCGGCACCTGTTAATGGAAGATAAAAATCCGGCAGTTTCATCTGCATTTTCATACCATCTGTCTCTTGCGGAATTTGCATTATCAACTTCACCGTTTTTCGCCGTATTAACCAGATCTGCTGCAATCAGCAGATGCTGGGTAAAAAGCTCTTCGAACCTGTCGGCCGCTCTCATGCCGTAAATCGGCGTAAGTAATCTTGCAAAATCTTTCGGATTTTGGAGCAGCCTTTTGGTAACCGGTTGTAAATCAGGCAGATCGGCAGCCGTACTAATGATGAAGAAGCGCGTCCAATATACATGCTGTCCCCATAATTGTCGTATACGATTCATCAAGCAAATTTGTTGAGAGGTATATTGATTACACATAATTTTATCATTATCTCCTCGTTACTGTTTTACTATTACTATATGACATGGTTTTAGTATTAGCTCATTATTTCTTAAGCATAGGAATAATCCGATGTTTTGCTTTTTAATAAGCATTATTGTAAATAAAAATAATAATTTTTTATAAAAATCGGAGCAAGCGATATATAGCCTGTCTCTTATACACATCTCCGAGCCCACGAGA
>CAMGCN010000113.1 GCA_946040935.1 uncultured Clostridia bacterium
GGCTTTAAAACTCCGGACTGGCCTCTGGGCGGCGTAATGTATCAGATTTTCCCCGACAGATTTCACTTCAGCGGCAACAAAAAAGAGAATATTCCGCAGGACAAAACTCTACGGGAAAATTGGGGCGAGCTTCCCGAATGGCGCCCTAATCATCACGGTGAAATTACTAACTCCGACTTCTTTATGGGAGATTTGCAGGGCATTACGGAAAAGCTGGATTATCTTGAGGATTTGGGCGTTACCTGCATATATTTAAACCCGATTTTCGAGGCTTACTCCAACCACCGCTACGACACCGGCGATTACGGCAATATAGACCCTATCCTCGGAACTGAGGAGGATTTTATCACCCTTTGCAAGGAAGCCGAAAAGCACGGAATAAGGGTTATAAACGACGGTGTTTTCAGCCATACAGGAAGCGACAGCAAATACTTTAACAGAAAAGGCAGATACGATACCGTCGGCGCATACAACTCGCAGGATTCCGAGTACTCAAGCTGGTATCACTTCAGCCAGTGGCCTAATCAATATAATTCCTGGTGGGGCTTTTACACTCTGCCGGAGGTAAACGAAACAGACCCGAAATTCAACGAATATATAAACGGCAAAGACGGCGTTATACGCAAATGGATAAGAAACGGAAACAGCGGCTGGAGACTTGACGTTGCAGACGAGCTTCCGGATGAATTTCTTATAAAAATGCGTAAGGCGGCAAAGGCGGAAAATCCCGAGGCTTTTGTAATAGGCGAGGTCTGGGAGGATGCGTCAAACAAAGAAAGCTACGGTCACCGCAGGGCATTTTTGCTCGGCGACCAGTTGGACAGCGTTATGAACTATCCTTTCAGAAGTGCAATTCTCGATTTTCTAAAGGGTGCAGACGGCAAGGATATGATGGAGCGCATAATGTGCGTTGTTGAAAATTATCCAAAGCCTGTTTTAAATGTGCTTATGAACCTGCTGGGAACGCACGATACAGAGCGTGCGCTTACGGTTCTTGCAGGCGAACCGCTTTACAACAGGGACAGAAATTGGCAGGCAAACACACATATGACAGACGAGCAGCGCAAGCGCGGCATTAAGCTAATGAAAATTGCCTCCGGAATGTTGTACACTCTGCCGGGGTTCCCGTGTGTTTACTACGGCGACGAGGTTGGTATGGAGGGCTATAAGGACCCGTTCAACCGCGGCTGTTTCCCATGGGGACACGAGAACAGGGATTTGCTGGATTGGTACAAACAGCTCGGAAAAATGAGGAAGAACTGTCACGCACTGAGAGAGGGCGAAATGATTAACGCATATTCGGGCGGAAGAACCATCACCTATATCCGCCATGACGAAGAAAGCGCACTGTTCTGCGGCTTTAACGCCGGCTTCCACGATATTTACCTTGACATTCCGCCGGGATATTCGGCAGGCACTCCGCTTTTAGGAACACAGATACGCGACGGCAAGCTTATAATTCCGGCCCTTGGCTGTGCGTTTATTCAGCTTTAATTTTTCATTATTCATATTTTATCTGTTAAAAATCCCTCCTACTGCCGCAGGCTGACGGAGGACATAAAAAAGGGATGCTCCGTTTTGGCAACGCCAGATAAGGAAGTTTTTATGTAGGATACGGTGTAACTCAGTAAAATGGGTTACACCGTATTCTTTTTTTCTTATGCTACGAAGCGGAAGTCCTGTGGGTTTGCCCGTATTTCTTCCATCATAGCAAGTATTTCCTGTTCGGTCGGAATATCTATCATACCAACCGCAGTAAAGTAAATATCTACCTTTACATAGCAATGACCGCTTGATTTGTCGTTGTTATGGACTTCAATACGCTCAATCAGAGAATTTACCAGCGTCGGCGTGAGTTCGTTAATTTCGGTCATTTCACGCAGAGTACGGAGTAAAAGCCTTAAATCCGTTGCTTTCTGCTTGGCTTCCTCCAAGGTCTGCCTGCTCTCGGCAACTTCCTGTGTTAATGCTTTCTGCTCCTTTTCATAGCTTTGAAGCATTTTAGAAAAGCGTTCATCGGAAAGTACGCCGATGGCGTTTTGCTCGAAAACCTTTTCAATCAGCCTGTCGATTTCGGCGATTCTCTTTGTACCTTGTTCCACAGCCTGCTCCAGCCTTTTGTGTTCTTTCTGACGCATAGCATTAGTTTTCTTTGCAAGCATATACAGAAATACGGATTCGTGACATTTCACAAAATCCGCCAAGCTGCTGATTGCTTCAAGCACTATTCTCTCAAGCACAACGTCACGGATATAGTGGATTTGACAAGTCCCTCTGCCATCCTTGTAGTTGGAACATCTCCAAAATTCCTGATTGCGTTTCAGACTCTTTGCAGCACAGAAATGCAGTTTTGCGCCGCAATCGGGGCAATATACCAATCCCGAAAACAGACTTGCTCTTCCTGTTGCTGTAGGTCTGCGGCGGTGTTTGCGAAGTTCCTGCACCCTCAGCCATTGTTCTTCGGATATTATCGGCTCCTGCATATTCGGTATGATTTGGTAATCTTCTGTGGCATTATGGATTTTCTTATGAACCTTGTAGCTGACCGTAGTGCTTTTGAAGTTCACGGCACAACCCGTATACTGTCGGTTTTCAATAATACCTACAACCGTTTTCTGATCCCAACTATACGGATTAGTTGGTACTTTCTGTGCGTGGCTTCTGCCGACCGATTCATAGTAGGCAGAAGGAACAAGAATTTTCTCTTTCTCCAATTGTCTTGCAATCTGTGATGGGCCACGCCCTGCAAGACATAAAGCATAGATTTTGCGTACTACTTCGGCAGCGGGTTCATCAATCAGCCATTTCTCTTTATCGTCAGGGTCTTTCACATATCCAAAAGGAACAGTCGGTGAGACACGCTTTCCGTTTTCTGCTTTCGACTGCCATACCGCACGGATTTTTTTAGAGGTTTGTGCCGCATACCACTCGTTAAATATATTGTAAAACGGCAGCATTTCCATACCCTCGCCGGTGGTGCTGTTTACATTCTCGTGGAGCGAGATAAAGGTAACACCCAAAGAAGGATATACAATCTGAGTCAGTCTGCCCGCTTCAACCATTTCTCGACCGAAACGGGAGAGGTCTTTTACAATAACCCTGCATATCTTGCCTTCCTCCACCATTTTTTGCATCTGCTGAAAACCGCCTCGCTCAAAACTTGTGCCGGAAATACCGTCATCTACAAAAAACATCGTGTTTGTAAAGCCCTGCTTTTGGCAGTAATCTAACAGTATTTGCTTTTGATTGGTTATGGAATTTGACTCGGCGTCTTTCTTTTCATCATCAACCGATAATCTACAGTACAACGCTGTGATTTTTTCTTCTGTCTGCCCGTTAATATTGTTTGCTGTTGTCATAAATCATTTCTCCTTTCCGACAACAGGGCATAGCAAAGGCACAATTATTTTAATATGCCCTGTTGCCTTTTTCTATAGTGCGATTGTCAAATTAAATGTTCGGACAGTATCAATTCTTTGAACTGTTCCAATAAACACTGTCTGCCCTTTGGATTAAAATGTGTGGACACTTCGTATGTTGTCCCGCCGATTTTCATTGTGAAATTATCTTCTCCAAAGCGGCGTACCTTTGTATAGTCAAATATACGCTCATCAGTTCTCGGTATCAGATAATCTACAACGCAGATTTCTTCGGTTTCATCTATTTTCTTCATATCGTCACCTTACCTTTCGTCACGGCTGTTACGCTTTCGTTCTATTTTTCTGTGATAGTCATAAAGCAATTTCAAGATGGTTTCGGTCATCTGCTTTTGAGTGTAGTTTTTGGGGAAGAAACTCCGCAAATCCTGTACCTTAAAACTGATATGCTCGGTTTGATTGGCTTTTTCCTCTGACATAATTTCATAAATACTGTCCGAAGAAAGAGTACCTTGCTGTGCCGATTTTTTCATACGAATACTTTGGGCGTGGGAGGGAGTACAGTCGTTCAGGCTCATAGCGTCAAGCAATACTTTTTGCTGTTCTTCGGATAAGTAGGACAGTTCAACGGCAGGACTTAAAGCGATAGCACCCTCGTCAACTTTTTGAAGGATTTCTGGAATAAGGTTAGTAAGACGGATATATCGGAATACTTGGTCACGGCTTTCGCCCTGTGCCTTGCCGATAGCTGCGGCGGTATCCGACTTTGTCGCAACTTGCGATAAAGTTAAATCCGTTCTTTTACCTTGTTCTTTCATAGCTTCCATTTTCATTTTGTACGCAAAGGCTTTTTCGCTGGGCAGTATCTGTTCTCTGTGGATATTACTGTCCACCACCGCAATAATTGCCGCATTGCGGTCAAGGGGATAGATTAAAGCAGGTACTTCCGTAAGCCCTGCTTTCACAGAAGCGTACAACCTTCGGTGTCCCGATATGACCTCATATTCATCGGGTTTGTTTTCCATCGGTCTTACAATAAGCGGAGAGAGTATTCCTTGCTGACGGATACTTTCGGTTAAAATCTCCATTTCCTCGTTATCAAGGACTTTGAACGGATGTCCGTTAAAGGTATGGAGCTTTTCAATGGGTATGTTCGCCGCCTTTTTCTTCGGTGGGGATAAGATTTCATTTACTAATTGTTCTGTATTTTTCATCGTGTATAACCTCTTTCTTTCGTTTTGTAGATGACAGCATTTTCTGTCTGCCTTTCGATTTCAAGCAG
>CAMGCN010000114.1 GCA_946040935.1 uncultured Clostridia bacterium
CTGAAAAATCATGGGCTGTATATTTCAAAGGATCAGTTCCAAGCTGTGCGGTAAAAGGCCCTTTCAAACCTTTATGGCTCGGCTGTCTTTTGGTATAGTATTTCAAAGGATCAATTCCAAGCTATGTGGGAAAAAACCGTTTCAACCTTTGTGAGCTTGGCTGTCTTTTGGTATAACGCCCGAAACAGGAGGAAGCATTTATGTCAGAAAAAATTACAGAGCTTCTCGAGGCAAAGAAAATAGCGGAATTGCGCGCTCTCTTTGCCGAGATGGAGCCGGCAGATATCGCCGCAGCTCTTGAAGAGTTCGACGATGAAAAGCTCCCCGTCCTCTACCGCATACTTCCGAAAGACGTTGCGGCTGACGTTTTCGTCGAGATGGACGGCGAAGAACAGGAATATCTTATAAAATCCTTTAACGACCGGGAACTTCGTGAGGTCGTAAACGAACTGTATCTCGACGATGCCGTTGACATCATCGAGGAAATGCCTGCAACGGTTGTAAAAAGAATTTTAGCAAACACAAACGCGCAGGACAGAAAAATAATCAATGAGCTTCTCAACTACCCGAAAGACTCGGCAGGAAGCATAATGACTACCGAGTATGTTGATCTGAAATCGGGTATGACTGTCGGCGAAGCTCTTGAAAGAATACGCAAAACAGGCGTTGACAAAGAGACTGTTTATACCTGTTATGTCACAGACAACAAGCGCAAGCTGAAAGGTATCGCCACCGTCAAGGAAATGATACTTTCAGGCAACGACGCAAAGATCGAAGACATTATGGATACTAACGTCATCTTTTGTACCACGACCGAGGACAAGGAGGAAGTCGCCGACAAAATTAAAAAATACGATTTTTTGGCGCTCCCTGTCGTTGATAAGGAAAACCGCCTCGTCGGTATCGTAACGGTCGATGACGCGATAGACGTCATGGTAGAAGAAGCGACGGAAGATATCGAAAAAATGGCCGCTGTCCTGCCTACTGATAAATCCTATCTTAAAACGAGCGTTTTTTCTCTTTGGAAAGCTCGTGCGCCATGGCAGCTTTTGCTGATGATTTCCGCCACCTTCACCGGCATGGTCCTAAACACATTTGAGGACAGGCTTACGGCGTTTCCCGTGCTCATTTCTTTTATTCCGATGCTTATGGACACCGGCGGAAATACGGGAAGTCAGGCGGCGGTAACAATCATTCGTTCCCTTTCGCTCGGAGAGATTGAATTTTCCGATATATTAAAAGTAATATGGAAAGAGATACGCGTTTCGGTACTGTGCGGCGCTATGCTGGCTGTCGCCTGCTTTATCAAAATACAGGTCGTTGATGTTTTGATAATGGGCGCAAATGTCAACCTTATCTCCTGCGCGGTCGTATGCGTTACATTGTTCGTCACCGTATTCTGCGCGAAGCTCGTAGGCTGTACCCTGCCTATTCTCTCGGACAAAATAGGTCTCGACCCTGCGGTCATGTCCAGTCCTTTTATCACAACAATAGTAGACGCGATTTCCCTTTTGATATACTTCAATGTGGCAAGCGCGTTTCTCGGTTTTAATGCATAATGTCGATTTGTTATATAGTAGGTGCCGGACCTTATTCCGGCGAGCCGTTTCACCCGTCGCCCGATGATTTTGTCATCGCGGCGGACGGGGGATACGCATTTCTTACAAAACATAGTATCAGATGCGACCTGCTGGTGGGCGACTTTGATTCAATGCCCGACCCCGGCTTTGCAAACACGATTAAGTTAAATCCCGTAAAAGACGACACGGACACGGTTTATGCTGTAAAAGAGGCTCTTTCGAGAGGATATGACGATTTTCGTATTTACGGGGCCTTGGGAGGAAGGTTTGACCAGAGCATAGCCTCGGTCCAGACGTTATCATATATTGTAAACGCAGGTGCGCGCGGATATCTTTTGGGCGACGGATTTGCCGCCTCTGTTATACGCAACTCCCGTCTCGACTTTCGTGCGGGGCTTGACGGTTTTTTTTCGGTTTTCTCACTTTCCGACGAGTCAAAGGGAGTGTTTATCGAGGGAGCCAAATACCCATTGCAGGACGCCGTACTGACAAACACATTCCCTCTCGGCGTGAGCAACGAATTTCTCGGCGAAAAAGCGTCGGTATCCGTTTGCGAAGGGGAACTGCTTATACTATTCAACTGTGAAAAACTCGAAAAGGCGGTGTACCAATGTTAAAATATGCGATATTCGACCTCGACGGAACAGTGCTCGACTCCATGGGAATATGGCAGAATATAGATGCGGAATTTTTGAAAAAACATTCGCTGGGAGATTCGGAAAAATATTTCGAGGAAACCCGAGGCATGAACTTCATGCAATTTGCCCTATATACTATTGAGAAATACCATATGGACAGAACTCCCGAATCGCTCATGAAAGAGTGGGACGAAATGGCGAGAAAAGAATATGAAACAACCGTGCAGGCAAAACCCGGCGCCGTAAAATTTATAAAAAAGCTTCACGGTATGGGTGTAAAATTAGCCGTTGCAACTTCAAACTACGAGGCTATGTACAAGCCTGCTCTTGTACGGCTCGGCATTTACGACTTATTTGATACCTTCTGCGAAACGCACAACTCTCTCGAGGGAAAGTCAAACCCGAAAATTTACCTCGAGGCAGTAAAAAATCTCGGCGGAACGCCCGAAGCCTGCGCGGTATTTGAGGACATAATAATAGGAATACGCTCGGCAAATTCCGCCGGATTTACAACCTTTGCGGTTGCGGACAAGCACTCAAAAGCAGACGAGCCCTTTCTTCGTAAAGAGGCGTTCCGCTTTACATACGATTACAGCGATATCGACATATCGCTTTTTGAAAGGAATACTGATTTCAAATGAAAAAATCCCTTATAAGAAAATACGCGCGTCTTGCAGTACGCACAGGTATAAATCTCAAAGCGGGACAGAAAGTCGTCATAGTCGCAGAGGCCGACCAATACGAATTTGTCGAAATGGTCACGAACGAGTGCTACAGAGCCGGCGCAAAATCTGTACGTGTTGACTTTTCCTATCAGCCTATCACGCGTCTTAAATATCAAAACGAGAGTATAAACACGCTGACCGACATACCCGAATGGGCAGTGGCGAAATACCGCGCCGACAGCGAAGAGCTCCCCTGTATGATACACATACTGTCCGAAGACCCCGACGGGTTAGTCGGGGTAAACCGAGAAAAGCTCCTCGCGGCAAACCGTGCGAAATACAAAGCGGTAAAAAAATACCGCGACAGTATGGAAAATAAATATCAATGGACTATTATCGCCGTGCCGTCAGCACGATGGGCTGAAAAAGTTTTTCCGAATGAGAGTACCGCAAAGGCAATCGACAAGCTTTGGAAATCCATATTTGAAACTGTGCGCCTAAACGAAGAAACCGACCCTGAAAAAGAGTGGGACAATCACAACGACAATTTTCGCCGCAGATGCGATATACTCAACTCCATGCACCTCGACCGCCTGCACTACGAAAGCTCAAACGGGACCGACTTTACCGTCTGGCTCATCCCCCGTGCAAAATGGGAGGGCGGCGGAGAGAGAACGCTTCTGGGAAACTTCTTTAATCCCAATATGCCTACAGAGGAGATTTTCACCTCGCCCATGGCAGGAAAAGCAGAAGGAACTCTCGTTTCATCTAAACCTCTTTCCTACAACGGAAAGCTGATTGACGGTTTTTCAATCACCTTTGAAAACGGCGAGGCCGTCAAATGGCGTGCAGACGAGGGATACGACGCACTCACTAAAATGATAGAGTCTGACAAAGGTTCACGCCGCCTCGGCGAAGTGGCGCTGGTGGGTTACGACAGCCCGATAAACAATCAGGGTATAACCTACTACAACACCCTTTTTGACGAGAACGCATGCTGTCATGTCGCACTCGGCGAAGGCTTTACAAACCTGATAGAGGGTTATGAAAACATGACTCAAAAACAACTGCACGAGGAAGGAATCAACGAGTCGATGATTCACGTTGATTTCATGGTGGGCACAGCCGACCTGAAAATCACCGGTTTCGATAAAAACGGGAAAGAATACAAAATTTTCGAAAACGGAAATTTCTGTTTTTAAGATAAAATTACCTTGGATATGAAAATATCCCGAAAGCATCTCGCTTTCGGGATATTTTTTCGTTATGAGTTGAGTATGCTCATAAATTCGTCTCCTGTGATGGTTTCGTTTTGGTACAAATACTGTGCGAGTTTATCGAGCTTTTCCTTGTTTTCGGTAATTATCTGCTTTGCTTTCTCATGCTGTTTTTTTACAAGAGCGACAACCTGACGGTTTGTCTTTCTCGCCGTTTCGGCAGAACAATACTAAAACGCTCGATTTTTTGATATTTGTCGGCGAAGCAGACACCGAACTTATTACTTATTAATTCTAACTTTTTACCTATTAATTTCCAAAAATTCCTTAAGGAGTTTTGGATAAGTAAGAGTGAAGAGGTAAAAAGTAATAAGTAAAAATTCCTCAGACTATCGTCTGAGGAATTTTTGTCTTGGGGCTATAAAAAAGATATTTTTGCGTTTTTGGCTGATGACTTAAAACCCGCGCATCCCGCAAAAAGTTGGTAGCGCTGCGAAGGCTCAATGAGATACAGCCCCAAAGGGGCTGATGATATGCACCGCACTTTGTGCGGCGATG
>CAMGCN010000115.1 GCA_946040935.1 uncultured Clostridia bacterium
ACACCTAAGCCTTCGTCGGCAGCGTCAGATGTGTATAAGAGACAGACCGAAAGAAGACTGTACCTGCCGTCTTCACGGATGCGCGTATATTCCGTTTCGGCGTATTCCGAGGGTATGCCGGTTTCACAATTCACACGCTTGATTATACTCTCTTTTTCACGTCTGATATACGACTTTATAACTCCGTTCATGTCTGTCACACCGTTTACCAGGGCGATGTATTCCTTGTCAATTCTGCGCTCTGATATATCTCGCGAAAGCTCCGCCGCACACCTGCCGTCCTTCGCAACGAGGACAACTCCGCTCGTGTCGAGATCGAGGCGGTTTACGCACCTGAAAATAAACGGCCTGTCTTGGTTTTTATACCTGAAGGCAAGTGCGTTTGCCAATGTGTCGTCGTGATGATGCAGAGTCGGATGAGTGGGCATCCCCGCCCTCTTGTTTAGGGCGACAATATACTCGTCCTCATATATAACCTCAATGGGCAGGTCAACCGGATAAAGGTATGGGTTTTCCTCTTCTTTTTTGTCCTCAAGAGCGAGGGACAGCTCGTCGCCCGCATGGAGAACACCCCTTACCGTAACATGCTCTCCGAAAAGCAAAATACCGTCGGGAAGCTTTTTCAGCCGTGTAATCTGCGCCCGCGAAAGGCAAAGCTCGTTTTTGAGAAAAGCGAAAATTTCTTTATTTTCGTAATTATTATCTATTATGAATTTCATTTCAATACTATATTTGCCAGAGTATAAGTTGAATTTATAATGGAAAAATGATAATACAATATCAAATCGGAGGTAAATGATGAAAAAGAATTTAATAATTACAGTTTTATGCGTCGCGTCACTCGTCTGTGTTTTGTCGCTTTGGATTTATGCCGCCTGCATTTCCCCTGCGGCAGACTTTATAGCGCGCGATATACAGTTTATAAAAAGCGGTGTGACAAATAACGATATTTACTTTTCGGCAGATGACTTCGCGCGTGCGACCGGTGCCGAAGAAATAAATGAAATAACCGTTATCGAACTGCCGAGCGAGGATTCGGGACGGCTTATGTTGGGAGACATGGCGGTATACAAGAATCAGACAGTTTCTTCTTCCGACCTCGGGCTTTTACGCTTTGAGCCGAAAACGGATGTTCTCTCCTGCACGAGCTTTACAGTAAACTGTAAAAGCAACTGCGGAGAATACCCGGTAAACTGCGAGATAAAGCTCCTTAAAGAGCCGAACGCCGCGCCGACATCGGCAAGCGAGCCCCAGTCGTTTACAACAAGAACGAATGTAACCTATTACGGAAAACTCGAGGGCAGCGATCCCGAGGGGGACAAGCTGTGCTTTGAAATCACGTGCGATGCAAAGCACGGCGTCGTCAGCATAACCGACAAGGAAAGCGGCACATACAAGTATAAGCCGCAGAACAACTACACGGGAAAAGATTCGTTCAGCTATACGGTATGCGATGAAAACGGAAACTACTGTAACGAGTGCGAGGTTTCTGTTTCAGTCGAAAAAAACACGTCGGGCGTTTACTACTGCGATATGCAGGAGAGCCGCGCACATAACGCCGCGATAACCTTGGCCGAAAAAGGAATTCTCACAGGTGAAAAAGTAGGTGAGAATATGCTTTTTGGTCCCGACTATCGGGTTTCAAGAGCTGATTTTGTAGCAATGACCATGGACGCCTGCGGTATAGAAACAGATGACACGCTCAAAACGACGAGCTTTACCGACAACGACGACATCCCCGAGCATTTAAGAAGCCATATCGCGACAGCCGAAAGACTCGGTTATATCAGCGGAACACAAACAGAAGACGGAGTATTCTTCTATCCCAACAACACGATAACAAGGGCCGAGGCGGCAGTAATATTAAACAGAATACTCGAGCTTCAGACGAGTGCGGAAATAGAAGTTTTCGCAGACGACGGCTCTATACCCTCATGGGCCTCCTCATCAATTTACGCAATGAGGGATAACGGCATAATGCGCGGGGTAGGCGAAGGTAATTTCTCGTCTTTCTCGCCCCTTACACGCGAACAAGCGGCAATCATCCTTTGCGCCGCGATCAATATTATCAGTTAATCATCATTTTATCGCAAAGAGCTTTGTCGGGCGTGACGTATGCAGACCAGTTGGTATGGTATATAACATAGCCCGGCTTTGCTCCTGCAGGTTTTTTGACGTTTTTTACGAGCGTATAGTCAACCGCGACATTCTCGCTGTCACTCATCTTTGAATAAGTTGCGGCAACCGTCGCCGCTTCGGTAAAGGCGCGCGAGGGTGGCTCTTGCCCGTTGCAGCAGAGTATGACGTGACTGCCCGGCGCGCCCTTAACATGGAACCAATAATCATGCTTTTCGGCGCTCTTAAAGGTTAGAGCGTCATTTTGCAGATTATTTTTTCCGCAGAGTATGCGATAACCGTCGCTGGAAATAAAAGAGATGGGCTTTCCGGGCTTCTGTTTTTTCTTCACATACCCTTTCATACGTGAGGCAAAGCCCGTGTTGTACAGCTCCTCACGTATTTCATCAAGTTCAGATGCGGTTGAAGCACGCGACAGACTGTCAAAAACCGTGTATACATAATCGAGATCGGCGCGGTCAAGCTCGAGCTGTCGTGTCAGCGCCGCCTCGGCGTTTTTAGCTTTGTTATATTTTTTATAAAACCTTTGTGCGTTTGCGGCAGGTGTGAGCCGACTGTCAAGCGGTATCTCTATCCTTTCGCCGCTTTCGCTGTAATAGTTTTCAAGCAACGCCTTATCCGCGCCCTTTTTGATTCTGTATATGTTCGCATTTATAAGATCGGCAAAAAGCTTATACTCTTCTTTTTTTGCGCAGTCTGCAAGCTCCCTTTGCTGTATTTCCGTCTTTCGCTGAAGTCTTGATTCGGCCGCAGTTAAAAGCCGCAGAATATCCTGTGATTTTTGCTTTATTCGCTCGGCGCTCGAACGGGAGGAAAAGTATTTCTCGACAGCTACGCTCGGACTGTCGTTCATTTCGCAGACAGCGCGCGCACCGTACTGTCGTATTTCGATAAATGAATACTCGACCGCTTTGCCGTCATCACGCACTATGCAGGGGCAAAAATCACAGCTTTTTATTGAATTCATAACAGAATTAAAATAAAACCACAGCTTTTCGCCGTCGCAATCGCAAACGGGCGTATCAGTCGCGTGAGAAGCAAGATAAACTATCTCGCGCGCAACAAGCGGAGAAATACCCGAATACGCCGAGACAATGTATTTATCGGCACTTTTGCTTTCTCCGGAAAGCGATGATATAAAAGACTCCTTGTCCTCAAAAAGCGGAATCTTCTTATTCTGCTTTGGAGGAAGCTCATAGGTCATACCGGGTAAGATCTGTCTCTTCTCGGAAAGAGAAAAGTCTATGATTTTACATGCGGAAACCACCTTTTTATCTTCATTTAAGAAAATAATATTGCTGAATTTGCCCATTATCTCAACTGCGAGGTATTTATTGCATTCGCGTCCGAGCTCATCATAGGCGTCAAAGGTAAAAATGATAACGCGCTCAAAGTCAGGTTGAGTAATTTCTCTTAAACGGGCACCTGCAAGATGCTTGCGAAGAAGCATACAAAACATGGGCGCGGCAATTGGATTTTCATATTCTCCGTCGCAAAGACAAACGCGCGGATTGTTAGAATTCGCGCAAAGAAGCAAATGAAATCTTTGAGAGCCGTATCTGAAAACGAGCACAATCTCATCCTTTGACGGCTGATGAATTTTCTCAACCTTCAGCCCTTTTATTTTTTCATTAAATTCGTGCACAAGGCACGCGGTCATACCGGCGTCAAAAGCCATTATTCTTCCTTTTCAAATGAAACAAAGTTATATTCGCGTGAAATAAGAGTAAATCCTGCGCGTTCTGCAAGGGAAACAGAAGCAGTGTTGCCGCTTTCGCAGACATATGAAACCGCATATCCGCGCTCAACAAGATAATCTGTCATGGCGGTAAGACATGCAAGCGCATAACCGCGTCTGCGACGAGTCTCGCAGGTAGCAACGGCAATCTCGGCACGTCCCTTTCCGGTAAGACCGTTGACGCCGCATACGGAAAGTATGTTGCATCCGTCGGTTATTGCAAACACGGGAAAGTCATCAGTATCAAAGTCGGATTCGGTGACATCGAGATATCCGGTTAAATCGGTTATGCACACCGCGTCTGACTCCATTTCAGTCCGGGTTGTGCGCTCAAAATTAAATATAAAAGAATGAGTGAGATAATAATCGGGAGCGTAGCCGAGTGAGTTTACAGCGTCTGCCAGCTTACCGTTAATCCTTTCATAAAAGCCCTCGGTCAAAAAATCCGAAATATCATTTTTTATCTCATCTTTTAATAAATCCTGTACACAGTCAAATACTTCAAAATCGAAACTTCCGTCTTCTTTCCCATATACGGAAAAAGGAACAATGAGTCCTAACGGATTATTCAAGCGCTCTTTTGATTCAATAATTTTTATCATAGGTTACCAACTTAAATATTAAAATAAAATCAAATTTCAGAATTTTCAACAAAAAAAGACAAATTTTAACACGAAATCGCCAAATTTTGACAAGAAACTTTGTTTGTGCTATAATACGAAGCCAAACGAGGGGAATCGTTTAAAATAGGGGGTAATAATAT
>CAMGCN010000116.1 GCA_946040935.1 uncultured Clostridia bacterium
GCTATTACTCCTACAGTGCAGGCAGATATAAGTATGTTTGCCGCAGAGTTTACCGTTTCGCTCCCGTTAAGTCCTGAACAAAAAGATGAACATGCCGCGCCGCATAAACATACTGCGGCAAGAGAGGCGATTTTTTTCAGAGCGTCGGGTAGATTTCCGAAAAACAGTTTTTTTATAATATCAAGCAGTTTTGAGAAAGTAAACTCGCTGTTTTCATCTATATATTCTTTTGCTTCATCCGGCACAGACTCATTGTATTTTTCTATGTCGTATATTTGGATATCGTCTTCAGCAAAAGTTTTCACGCCGGATAAGAGGGTAAATACTACAAGTATTGAGATAAGCGCGACAGCATGTATGTAACGAAGGGCAACAGCATTACGATTATTTCGGCTTTTCCTGCTAAAGTCAGTATCTTGCCGAGGGTTTGATATCCTGATTGAGCACATACGTCCGATGATATTGAAATGCAAAAGCACACACCCGCTATTTTAATTAATGTGGTTATATATTCCGAGGAAACGCCGTCGGTTTTAGAGGAGATGTATTCAATAATTTGTGATATTAGATAAAGTGCAGATGTACTTATGCCGATGACGGCGCAGAGCTCTGCAAGTGATGCGTATTCTTTTGAATACTGTGAGACAACATTCAGAATCAAAGAAACGCCTATTGCAAAACAGCACAGCTTTATCATAATCCGAATACGCTTTGTATCTTTGAAATAAGGTCGGAAAAATCGGAAAGAAGCATCAGAACTACAACTATTACTCCGGCAACAGATACTAAAGTCGCCTGCTCTTCCCTGCCGTATTTAGTGAGCAGCTGACAGCTTACAGCCACGGCAAAGCCTATTCCTATAATTTTCAAAATCTCACTCATTTTTTCTCCTTAAAAAAGTATCAGAATGCTTATAAATGCACATAGGCACAAAATAATGTTGTAGCCTGTGTTTGCCTTTTCAAGCTTTTCTTTATTTATATGCGCCTCTTTTTCGGTATTTTCATGAATTGATGTTATTTTCCTTTGCGCTTCATGAAGCGACATGCAGGAAACTGTTCTTGAAAATTCCGATAGTGAATCCCGCAGTCCTTTTGAAAAATCATCAGGCAGCTCTTTTATATCAGATTTCAAAACGGGCAAATGCTCCTCGGTTATTCTGCGCTTTATTTCGCGTACTTCCCTTTCTCCCTCTTCAAGGTTAAAAATTGAGCGCGACATTTGCAGCTTTAGTATGAATACTGTTAAAAGCAGTATTATAACAACCGTTATTTTCATATTACAAGGCTCTTTTTGAATTCTCTTTGGACGCTGTAATATTCAGAGAATACACCAAGTTCGTAAATACGGTTATAGTAGCTTTTTTTAATAAATCCTCTGTCGCTTGAATGAATGCTGGCATATATATTTACACCGCAAAACGCCGCGTTTATTGTTTCGTCGGCAGCCTCAAAAATAGGTATCTCATCGCATATAACCGTATCGCATGACATGCTTTTTATTGCTATGTCCATACCTTTTGAAAAAGGATAACCGCGTAGTATAGTTATATTGCATCTGTCCGGATAGTCTGATGCACGAAACTCGCATTTTGTGTCTATTACTACCGTATGCAAGGAAAGCGGCAAGTCAGAGAGGGAGAAAGCGAGATCGCGAAGCAGCGTTGTTTTTCCGCACGAGGGCGGCCCGTATATAAGTATACTTTTTCTTCCTCTGTCCGATAACTCAAATAAATTGTCGGCGCAATGTCTGTAAAAGGGTGAAAGACGAATTATGACTGTATCTATATCGCTTATTTTCTTAACTTCCCCGTTTTCTTTTACGGCTCTTCCCGACACGCCGCATCTGTTGCCGAATATATCTGTAAAATACCCCTGTATAAGCGTATCCTCGTGGGCATACAGGCCGCCTGAAAGAGTTGTCAGAATTTCGTTGAATTCATCGCCAAAGACAAATCTTTCTGTCTTTATGAAATGACCGTTCTTCCTTAAAAAAATGCTTTTGTCACGTGTGATTTTAATATCCGACAGCTCATTAAAATCTCCGCTATACTCGTCCTGTATTAAACTATGATAATATTCCGCGTCGCTTTTCATAGTACATTTTATTTATAACGGAAGAAAAAAAGAACGCCTTTCGGCATTCTTTTAAGAAAGTTTATTCATTAGTCGTAAATTATCTGCTATCATTGCGATAAACTCTGAATTTGTCGGTTTACCGCGAGAGTTTTGAATGGTATATCCGAAATACGAGTTAAGCGTATCGATGTCTCCCCTGTCCCACGCAACCTCTATCGCATGGCGGATGGCGCGTTCAACTCTCGAAGAGGTAGTGTTATACTGCTTTGCAACAGATGGGTACAGCACTTTTGTTACGGCGTTTATAATAGAAGAGTCGTTGATTACCATGATTATGGCAGTACGTATATATTGATAACCCTTGATATGAGCGGGTACTCCTATCTGATGTATGACGTTTGTGACCTGTGTTTCAAGATCGCGGTAACGGGATGTAACCGCCTTTTGCGGTTTTACAGGATTATTGAAAATCGCGTCAATCTTTTTGTCGATCGCTGAAAAATCAAGCGGTTTAAGAACACACCATGTTCTTTCGTTTTCGCTTAAATCATTTAGCATATTGCGATTATTGATGAGCGAATAAACGATAAATACAGGGTGCCGGTCGGAACCGAAATCCATATTGTTGACTATTTTAATAAGCAAAGCGCAGTCAATCTTGCCTATCCAAGCATCAGCAAGAACAACATCGGGATGAATCGTGTCAATAAGACGCAGCGCCTCTTCTCCGTCTGATGCTTCTGAAAACTGTTCATACCCGTATGCGAACAAGCCCTCAATAGTCTTCTTGCGAAAATCTTCATTCGAATCTGCGATTAAAAATTTAATGTCCTTCTTCATTTTGTAACTCTCCATTTGTGTTTTTTTGTTTACGACAATATAATACCACAAAATGGAAAATATGGCAAGCATATTATGGTAAAAAATGGCACCAAAATGTTTAACTTAATTTTGTATAAAATAACCAAATATTGCCAAAATACTGTCAGCTATTGTCGTGTGAACACGGGGATTCAAAAAAACCGCGCAAGTCGAAATAGAATATTCCTTCTTGATTTTTACTGAATCCAATCATTATTGCTGTTTTATCGTCGTCAGGCGACGGAAAGTAGGCGTCATGAAATCCGACAAGGTCTGCATAGTTGAGCGCCGCTCTTCCCATTATAAAAAGAGCGGTTTTGTCGCTATATCCCGGTGCAAAGGTGATGTTATCTATATATACGCCGTTATCTTTCAGATGGAATTGTAAAACTCCCGCAAATACCTCATCATCGTAGCATGAGTATGCAAGAGAATCGATAAGATACTCACATGAACATATATTACAGAGCCTTTCCTGCTCTTTTTTTTCACCTATCGGCTTTATCTTCAGCATCTTCTTTTTCTCCATATAAGTACTTGACCTGTTCATCGGTAAGATATACCCATTTTCCGCGCGGTAAATTTCCGATTTCAAGTTCGCCTATAGCAACTCTTTTTAGCGTAAGTACAAGCAAGCCGACCTTTTCGGCCATTTTTCTTATCTGTCTGTTTCTTCCCTCGTGAAGCGTAACCGAAAGAGTCGTTTTTCCGTTTTCTTCTGAAATTACCGACCATTCTGACGGAGCGAGAGTATAGCCGTCGATCTCCATAGGGGAGGAAAGTGTTTTAATAACAGCAGGCGATACACTTCCCTTTACCTTTACCTTATATACTTTAGGTATTTCATGGCGTGGGTGAGTGAGCCTGTTTGACAGTTCTCCGTCGTTTGTAAGAAGCAAAAGTCCCTCGGATGCCATATCAAGCCGCCCGACGGGAAAAACGCGCGTCTTGACTCCTTCGAGAAGGTCGGCGACACACTTTCTGCCTTTATCATCGGAAAGAGTTGTGACATATCCTTTGGGTTTATTGAGCATTATATAAACCTTGTGATAGCCGCTTTCTTTTTTTATAATTCTTCCGTTATAACGAACTGTATCAGCACCGGGAAGTATCTTGTCACCAAGCTCTGCCTGCTTTCCGTTTACAGTTATATTTCCGTTTAATATTTCATTTTCAGCGGCTCTGCGCGACATTACTCCGCATTCGGAGATATATTTTTGTATTCTGATTTTTTCCATGTGTTTTTTACCGAGTTTTCAAATCCCATATTGAGCAGCGCCGCATGATCAGCCCAGTCGTTCGGGTCGGAGAGAGTAACGCATATAAGGCGTACCCCGTCTTTCTCAGCCGCACTTACAAGGCATCTGCCGCTCGATTTTGTATAGCCTGTTTTTACTCCTATACACCCGTCATACAGCTTTAGCATTTTGTTATGATTTACAAGCTGTCTGCCGTTTTCGGTTCCGCAATACGGGATATAGTGCGTGTATGATGAGGTGATTTTCCTGAAAGCGTCATTTGACAGCGCATAGCAGGACAAAAGCGCGACGTCGCGCGCACATGAATAATGATTATCCGACGGAAGCCCGTTCGGATTTTCAAAGTGAGTATTTTCAAGACAAAGCGCTTTTGCTGTCTCTTATACACATCTGACGCTGCCGACGAAGGCTTAGGTGT
>CAMGCN010000117.1 GCA_946040935.1 uncultured Clostridia bacterium
CTATGTGGGAAAAGACCCTTTCAAACCTTTATGGGTTCGACTGTCTTTTGGTATACCCGGCCTTCTCTCACGTCTTCGCGGAGCAGGGCTTTCCCTCGCAGTAGCAACATCAAAGCCGGAAGAATACGCCAAACGCATACTCGAACACTTTGGTTTAGACAAATACTTTACCGTATGTGCGGGCGCGGATATGGAAGAAAAGCGTTCGACCAAAGCGTCTGTGATAGAACGGGCGCTGTCCCTGACAGGCGTTTCACCTCAAAAAGCTGTCATGATAGGCGACCGAGAGCATGACATAATAGGTGCAAAGGCATTTGACATGGCGAGCATAGGCGTACTTTACGGCTTCGGCTCAAAAGAGGAGCTAACAAGAGCAGGCGCTGATTATATCGCGGCAAGTCCGCAAAGTTTATGTGAAATACTGTTGTAAATACAAACTGAAGAAACCCTCTCTGCAAAAATGCAGAGAGGGTTTTCATATTTAATATATAGATTTGAGATGTCGATTATTTCGACTGTTTATCGATATATCTCATGATTATAGACGCCATCTGCGCTCTCGAAGCGCCGCTTATCGGTGAAATCTCGGTAGGAGTCATACCCGAAATATACTTATTTGCCACACACCATTTCATCGCGTCGACAGCGTAACCGGAAGTGGAGCTAAAGTCGGTAAACTTTGAAACATCTCCTCTTCCGCTCATATCCTGATTATCAATCTCTTTTGCAAATCTGAACATGATGGACGCAAACTGCTCACGCGTTATTGTGGTATTGGGCTCAAATGTATTTTGAGTCATTCCGAATACGACTCCGTTTGAATATGCCCACTTAATCGCGTCAGTATACCACTGTCCCTCGGAAACATCCTTAAAGGGATTTTCACAGTCGGATACGTCAGGTCTTCCGATATAGTTGTAAAGCACACGAACAAGCATAGCACGCGAAGTAAGATCTTCGGGTGAGAATGTAGTCTGACTCATACCGCTCATAAGTCCGAGCGTGCACATTCCTGTGATATACGGGTTTCCCCAGTAACCGTCTGCTACGTCGTCAAATACTGTCGTAACCTGCTGCATATTCTCTGAAGAATACTGTGCCATCGTATTGTTTACGGTGAAAGAACCGAGGAGATTTGCCTTGATGGATGTATTATAGTAATCTTTGTTGTTTGCAAAGCGTACACACGTCTTTGTGTTGGGTTCGCCGTCGCTTGTCACATTACATACGCGCATATAAACGTCGTATTCTCCTGCCTCGAGCGAGGTGGGAAGACGAAGCTCGAGATTATAGTCTGAGCTCGTCTGCGAAAGCCATGTAAGAGAGTCCGCGTATTTTACAGTCTGGCAGGCAACTTCTTTGCCCGACTTGTCTGTTATGACGATCTGTGTGAGTTTATCCTGAACGCAGTTTCCGAAGCCTGTGTTTTCTATTTCACCCGAGAGCTTGAGTATGCCGCCTCTGTCAACGCTGTTTGAAAGTTTAGAAGAACGGAGAATGAAACGGTATCCTAGGTGGTCGCGTATAAACGAATAGCAGGAGCGTCCGTAATATGCCGAGTTGTCGCAGGTACTGCTCATCTTTGAAAGCTTTTCGGTAAACATAAAGTTGTCGTATCCTATAGCGTCAAAAACAACAGTACACTGTTTATTGATTAATTCTTCTGTATTTGAATACCATACCTTCTGATAATCAAACGCTTTGGCAGACGAATCTTCTTCGGAGAGCTTCTGCGACTGCTCATAGAGATCAATTACAAATGACAGCGCCTCGGTATATGATGAGAAGGTCATATAACATGTTTTTACAGAGCCCATGGTCGAAGAGTAGACGTTTCCGTGTATGTAATTTACATGTGTTTTATACATTTCGGGAATCGCTTTTTCGGGCAGCCACGCCTTGTCGTGACGTGTGAGAGCTGTGCCGCCGCTCTGTATCTTTTGTGACACCTTATCCAAACCGCTGTCCGAGTTGCTTCCGTACTCGCCGCCGTAATATCCGGTCGCAGAAGCCCACTCAAGGTATTGAACGCCTGTCGAACGGGATATGTTGGACCAGGTACCGCAGTCGTTGCTATCGTACATATAGCCGTCGTTAAACATTCCTATACGTTTTATGGTTTCCTGATCTTTATACTTAAAATTGTCAAAAGGAAGAAGATTTATCCAATTAAACTTTCCGGCATACTGAACCGATTGGACAGTACCGTTCTTAAGGGTAACCTTTCCTACGTTGTTTGAAAAGCTGTCGCATATATAGTTTACAACGTAAGTTAAGTTTCTGACCATCAATTTGACGGAAGACGGTGTGTTTTCGATATATGTGTCGATTATCTGATTCATATATTTTGCGGCGCAGTAGGGAGATGTGTGCATCTCACCGAAAGGTCCTGCAGTACCTACTTCGATACCGCCTACAACGTCCGAATACTCGGTAATTATCTCGCTTAACTGTCTTGCATGGGCAAGAATAATCTCAAAGTCGTATGGCTCGTTATGTACGTCTGCGTCTATCGCATACTCGGGACGGATAAGGCAGGTGCCGCCGTTTTTGCGAAGATTTTCAAAAGTGCCGCGAAGCGCGTTCAGCGCGTCCTCGTTAAGAGGTATGTCCTCAGGTCCGCCCTGGTTACGCTGATTTCCGTTCCAAGGCCACATAGAATTAAAACTGCACTTTACACGGTCTGCAGTCTGCTCAGGGGTAAGAGGTTGTCTTACTCCGTTGGAATCGATAGTATATCCGCCCGAGAACATTCTCATATCAATAAAATAGTGTACAAATCCACTGTCATTGCGCGCTGTGTTTCCGCTCAATTTCAAATAGATAGAAGGAGTAGAAGGATAACCTACCATCGGGTTACTTATGTGTCCCGGCTCCTCGGTATAATCAAGTCCCGAGTCAACCACACCCTTATAGGTAAGGGCGGACACATTAAAAGTGAAAAGGCATGCAATCATTGCTATTGCCAAAAATAAAGCGAGTATTTTTTTCATTATGACCTCCGCATATTGTTTATAGCTAATTGTAACATATATAACACCGTAATTGCAATAAAAATTATTAAAATATATAAAAATAATTTGTCGGGACAGCGCCTTTTTTCAAAAAAAGAAATCGCCGCCGAAATCAGACAAAAATCCAAATTCCGACGGTGATTTATTTACTTTTTTGTTTTTCAGTCAGTTTACTGCGCCGCGTCGATGATAACGCCGAAGTCCTCGCTCTTAAGTGAAGCGCCTCCGATGAGTCCGCCGTCGATATCGACCTTTGCAAGCAGCTCTGCCGCATTTGCCGCGTTCATGCTTCCGCCGTACTGAATGGTAGTAGCTTCCGCCGCGTCATTTCCGTACTTGTCGGCAAGCACCTCTCTTATCTTCGCGCAGACCTCCTGTGCCTGGTCGGCGGTAGCGGTCTTACCCGTACCGATAGCCCAGACAGGCTCGTAAGCTATGATAACATTCTTAAGCGCCTCGCTGTCAACATCGAGAAGCGCTATCTTGGTCTGCACAGAAACCGTCTCGCCGGTTATTCCCTTTTCACGCTCGTCGAGTGTTTCGCCTACGCAAAGGATAACCTTGAGTCCTCCTGCGAGAGCCGCCTTAACGCGCTTGTTTACAGTTTCATTCGATTCGCCGAAGTACTGTCTGCGCTCCGAGTGACCGATGATAACATATTCAGCGCCCACTTCCTTGAGCATGGAAACGGAAATCTCGCCCGTGAACGCACCCTTTTCCTCAAAGTGAACATTCTGTGCGCCGATTTTCACATTAGTGCCTTTTGCCGCGTCAGACGCCGCGCACAAATCTACGAAAGGTACGCAGAGAACAACCTCGCAGCCATTCTTTCCCTCTGCCTTTTCGGCAATCTGTTTTATCAGTTCGCTTGCCTCGCTCGGCGTCTTGTTCATTTTCCAGTTGCCGGCGATAACAGCCTTTCTTACGCTTTTTTTCATTTTTTCACACCTCAATCCCTGTCGTTCAGGCATGCAATACCGGGAAGTTCCTTGCCCTCGAGGAATTCAAGAGAAGCTCCGCCGCCCGTCGAGATGTGAGTCATCTTGTCGGCAAATCCGAGGTTTTCAACAGCAGCCGCAGAGTCGCCGCCGCCGATGATAGAGATAGCGCCAGACTCGGCAACAGCCTCGGCAACAGCGATAGTACCCGACGCGAAATTTTCCCATTCGGAAACGCCCATAGGTCCGTTCCATATAACGGTGCCGGCGCCCTGTATGGTCTTTGCGAAAAGCTCCTGGGTTTTGGGACCGATATCAAGTCCCATCCAGCCGTCGGGAATGGAATCGGAATATATTCTCATGAAAGGCGTGTCCTCTTTATACTCTCTTCCGATGATGTTATCAACGGGGAGAAGGAAGTTTACGCCCTTTGCTCTCGCCTTTTCAATAAGCTCGTTTGCGAGGTCAAGCTTGTCCGCCTCGCAGAGAGAAGAGCCGATATCGCATCCGCGCGCCTTGAAGAAGGTGCTGTCTCTTATACACATCTGACGCTGCCGACGAAGGCTTAGGTGT
>CAMGCN010000118.1 GCA_946040935.1 uncultured Clostridia bacterium
ATATCATATTATCTTGCTATGTGCAATAAATAACGGGAGGATAAAAAATGAAACAGGTTTACCGCGTAACGGTAGCGGGACTTCCGCTAAACATCGTAACGGAAGAGGAGGAAAACTATCTTCTTTCGCTTGTTGACAAGCTCTCGCGCACTGTTTCCGAGATCGTCATAAAAAACAGAAGCGCCTCAAAGACAGACGCGGCTATTCTCTGCGCTCTGGACGGACTGGACGCAAAGGAAAAAATGCAGGAGAAAATAGACACGCTTGAAAGTGAAAACGAGAGACTCCGTGCGGAAAACGAACGGCTCAAAGGAAAACTGTATGGCCAAAGACGTTGAGCTTCTTTCCCCCTGCGGTTCTTTTGCCGCGCTTGAGGCGGCGCTGAAAGCGGGCGCCGACGCGATTTATCTCGGCGGAAAGAATTTTAATGCGCGCATGGGTGCAAAAAATTTTGAGAGGGAAGATATTATCCGCGCAGTAAAGCTTTGCCATGAAAAGGGCGTTCGTCTTTTCGTCGCGCTCAATACCGTGATTTACGACCGCGCGATGGACAAGGCTATGGAGTATGCCTACTTTCTGTACAATGCAGGGGTTGACGCGCTGATAGTCTGCGATATGGGACTCGTCTTTTGTCTTCGTCGCGCTTTGCCCGATTTTGAGCTTCACGCCTCGACTCAAATGGCGGGAAATAATCTTGCGGCGGCGAGATTTCTCTGTAACGAGGGTTTTTCGCGTATGGTTGCGGCAAGGGAATTAAGCTATAAAAATCTCCGCACTGTATGTACAGAATCTCCTATTGAAACAGAGGTTTTCGTTCACGGCGCGCTGTGCGCTTCCCAATCGGGCGGATGTCTTTTGAGCTCGGTGATAGGCGGCAGAAGCGGAAACCGCGGCGAATGTGCTCAACCCTGCCGCTTGCCGTATAACGGCGAGTATCCTCTTTCGCTTAAGGATAATTGTCTTGCCGCTCATGTAAAGGAGCTCATTGAATGCGGCGCAAACAGCTTTAAGATAGAGGGCAGAATGAAAAGCCCCGCGTATGTCTACGGCGTCACTGCCGCATACCGCGAATTTATCGACGAAAAGAGAAACGCGAACGAGAAGGAAATATCCTCTCTTGCCTCCTTATTTTCAAGGGACGGCTTTACCGACGGGTATTTCACGGGAGAAATGAAAAATATGCGCGGTGTGCGTAACGACGCGAACAAGCGTACAGCGAGAGAGGCGAGCGTAGGACGCGGACGGGATTTTAACCGTAAGCCGATTGTTATAAATCGGGAAAAAGCCGAGAAAACAGAGCGCTTTTCCGTGTGCGCCGCAAAGAGAAAAGTCCGCAAGATGAATACGGCGCGTTTTCAAAACGCCTCGCAAATACCCGATATCGACTTTTTTGACATTATTTATCTGCCTCTTGATAACTTTTGTGAAAAAGCAAACGGAGTCATACTTCCGCCCGTGGTGCCGGACGATGAGTACCAAGGAGTAAAAGAAAAAATCGAGCAGGCGAAAAAGAGAGGCGCAAAGCATCTTTTGTTTTGTAATATCGGTCAGATTGAGCTTGCGCTCGAGTCGGGACTTGATTTACACTGCGATTTCAGGTTTAATGTTACAAATTCATATTCCGCCGCGTTTATGGAAAAGTACGGAGACGTCATGCTAAATCCCGAGCTTACTCTTCCGCAAATCAGAGATATAAAGGGAGACAAGGCGGTTATAGTCTACGGCAGACTGCCCGTTATGACGCTGGAAAACACGACGGGCAAAAAAGTCCTTTGCGACCGCAGGGGAGCGCGCTTTCCCGTGTTTAGGGAGGGCGGCCGTGAGATAGTTTATAACAGCGTGCCCGTATATATGGCGGACAAGGGAAAAGAACTCGACGCCGCAGGAATAACCAACCGCCACTTTATCTTCTCTGTCGAAAGCAAAAAAGAAGTGCAGGCGATTGTTTGCGCATATAAAAAATCACTGCCGTCAAAGTCGGCATTTACAAGGATAAAAGCAAAATGAAAAGATTAGTACTTGCCTCATGTTCTCCGAGAAGAAAAGAGATACTCGGTATGTTCAGGCGCGACCTGATAACCGTGTCGTCCCATGCGGACGAAACGGTAGATGAGAATATGACGCCCGCGCAGATAGTGACTGCTCTTGCAAAAAGGAAAGCCGAGGCGGCTTTGCGCGGCTATGAGAAGGATATCGTCATCGGCTCGGATACGATAGTTTATGCCGACGGGAAAATCCTCGGCAAGCCGAAAGACAGAGCCGAGGCAAGAGATATGCTGAACACACTGTCGGGATGTACTCATTCGGTATTTTCAGGCGTTGCCGTAATATGTGACGGAAAAGAATATACAGGCTATGAAGAAACAAAAGTGACTATGCGTGAGATTACCGATTCCGAAAAAGACGCTTATCTGCGCTCGGGAGAGGGAGACGACAAGGCAGGAGCATACGGCATACAAGGTATGGCGTGTGCATTCATAGAGAAAATCGACGGTTCTTACCACAACGTCATGGGACTGCCTGTTTTCACACTTTGCAAACTGCTCGAAAAAGCAGGCGAGGAGCTGATAAAATGACAAAAAAAGAGAAAATGACAGCTCTTATATTCCGCCTTAAGGAGATATACCCCGACGCTCGCTGCGCTCTCGAATATGAGGGAGATCCGTGGCGGCTGCTCGTTATGGGCAGGCTCTCGGCGCAGTGTACCGACAAAAGAGTGAACGAGGTATGCAAAGAGCTTTTTAAGGAGCTGCCGGATATTGAGTCGGCGGCGAAAGCGCCCGTTTCTCAAATAGAAAATCTTGTCCGCCCTTGCGGTCTGTACCGTACAAAGGCGAAGAATATTAAGGACGCGGCGATAATGCTCACAGAGGATTTTGACGGCAAAATACCCGATAATATGGACGACCTTCTGAAACTGCCGGGAGTGGGCAGAAAAATAGCGAACCTTTTGCTCGGAGACCTATTCGGAAAGCCGGCGATAGTCGCGGATACGCATTGCATACGCCTCTCGGGCAGATTCGGTTTTGTTCCGATGGGAGAGGACGACCCGTATAAGGTGGAGAAGGCGCTTGTCAAGATAACGCCGCCCGAGGAATCGTCCGATTTATGTCATAGGCTTGTAAATTTCGGCCGTGACCGATGCCGGGCGAGAAATCCTATATGCGACGGATGCCCGGTAAAAGACCTGTGTGTATATAAGGAGAAAAAATGAAAAAGAAAAACGAAAGAAATACAAAGGGAAGAATAATTTCCGCCGCGTGGAAGCTTTTTTATGAGCAGGGCTATGACGATACAACCATAGAAGACATCATTTTTGAGTCGGGTACGTCAAAGGGCTCTTTTTACCACTATTTCGACGGAAAAGACGCGCTCCTTTCATCTCTTTCATTTCTTTTTGACGAGCAGTATGAAAACCTCGGCAAGTCTATGCCCGACGGCATGAGCGCGTTTGAAAAGCTGATATATATAAACTCAAAGGTGTTTTTGTTTATTGAAAATACCGTTCCGATAGAGCTTCTTTCCCGCCTTTTGTCATCTCAGCTTGTGACAAAGGGTGAAAAGCATCTTCTCGATTATGACAGAACATATTATAAGCTTCTTCGCCGTATAATCACCGAAGGTCAGGAAAGGGGAGAGCTTCGTGACGATTTGCCCGTAAACGAGCTTGTAAAGGACTATGCACTTTGCGAGAGGGCGATGATGTATGACTATTGCATTTGCGAGGGAAACTACTCTCTATGCGCCTATTCGGGGAGCAATTTGCCGAGATTTATCAGTTTTTTCAAAAAATAATTTTGTTAGTATTATTTTTCGTCTATATTTGAATACAGCGATAAACCCTTTATTTATAAGGAGATATCGCTGTTTTTTGTTTTTTGGTATAATAAAAGTACATACTTTATTCTGTATTTCGTTCTACTGAATTTTGTGATAAAATATACGCATATTCGCAGTTTTACTGTGTAAAAAGAGAGGATAATAAAACATGAACTTTGAAATTTTAGCTTTCATTCTCTATTTTATATTAATGCTCGGAATAGGAGTCGTGTTCTTTTTCAAAAGCAAGGACGCCGGTGAAAAAGAATATTTCTTGGGCGGCAGAAGCATGGGACCGTGGGTTACCGCTATGTCGGCTCAGGCTTCGGACATGAGCGGATGGCTTCTTATGGGTTTTCCCGGGAGCATTCTCGCTTTTGGTATGGGCCAGGTTTGGATAGGCGTAGGTCTCGCGCTCGGTACGGCGGCAAACTGGATTTTCGTCGCAAGGCGTCTTCGCCGTTTCTCAAAGGCGGCAAACGACTCTATAACCCTGCCCCAGTACCTTACAAACAGATTTGCTTCCCAGAGCTCTGTTCTTAAGGTTGTGTGCGCGTTAATATTCCTTATCAGCTTTACCGTGTATGTCGCGTCTGCTTTCAACGCCGGCACTGCCGTATTCCTGTCTCT
>CAMGCN010000119.1 GCA_946040935.1 uncultured Clostridia bacterium
CTTCTGCACAAATGAAATTTGCTTCGGAAACTGCCAAGTGTTTTATGAAAATAAGAAACGCCTGAAAACCTATCTTATCAAGGTTTTCAGGCGTAATCTAATTGTAGCTTTTCGAAGGCTTACCCATACTCAAAAGCAAGATAAGCAGCTTGTTATAGGTACAAAGCAAGCTCAACTTCATCCTCGTCACTGTTACCCGTTAGCTCAAAGCCCATAGATTTGTATAGCTCAAGCGCAACGGTATTATCCTTATTACAGGTAAGCGCAACTCTGTCGGAATCTCCAAACGGTTTATCCTTGATGTAGTCCAGCAAGAGCTTTAGCGCGGCTTTTCCGTATCCTTTTCCTTGCTGAGATTCATCAATCATCATGTGCCAAATATCATATTCAGGTATGTCGTAATCGTAAATAGCCATTACGTATCCAACTACTTTTTCATCAGCATATATTCCGAAAGGCTGGCACTGTGTCCGGTAAACATAAGCCTGAGCAAGACTGCGAATAGGATGTGAAACAAAGGCTTCCTGCTCCTTACTTAGCTTCAGGTTAAATACATCTATGAAATTTTCTTCACTTATCGGTTTTAAGCAAATGTTCATTTTAATTCTCCCATATTTATTTTTTTGTCGCTTATGTTATGTATCATTAAATCTTAACTGCGTGAGTAATAGTCTTAGTAAGCACCAACGCCAGCGCAATTTTGATAATGTCCGGTATGATAAACGGGAATACACACAAGCCAAGTGCCGTCATCACACCGACTGCTCCGGAATTTCGGGCATAGACCACCATAAACCAAATAGTTCCGAACACATAACACACCAAAAGTCCCAGAACCATGGAGAGTGCCAATACCCAGGTTTTTCTTCCCAATAGCTTTTCCATGCCCCACATAGCCAGAGCTGAAAGCAGGAAACCGATAATATATCCTCCCGTTGCGCCTAAGAGTGCCTGAATACCGCCGCCAAATCCCGAAAAAACCGGAACACCGATAAGTCCTAAAAGAAGATAAATTAGAATTGCCAGACTTCCTCTTTTTCCTCCCAGGATTCCAACTGTTACGAATACACCAAAGGTCTGTAAGGTAAAGGGAACCGGTGCCGGAATGGAAATCCAAGCACAGATAGCCATTAACGCTACTGATATTGCGATGTATACCATATCTGAGATTTTGCTGTTTTTTAATTTTGATTTTGACATATACTGCTTCTCCTAGTAGAAATGAACAAACCAAGCTTTTCTATACTTGACCGAGCTATTGTCGGTTACTGCTATTTTACAACCTTAATCTTAGTTAGACCGTAGTGAGAAAATGCCGAGATGCACTCTTTGTCTATTATTTCTCCGCTTATTGCGATAGGTACTGCCGGGGGACAAGATACAGTAGGCTGAGCAGCTACTCTACCCTCGGCGTCTTTTATATCAACTGTTTCCGAAAGGGCAAACACAGCCTCTCTAATGCTCATTTCAGCTTTAGCTTTTGGAGCTTTTTGAGCATATCTGTTGATGGGGGATTTTGCTTTTAATGCGTCAAAAGCGCGACTTAAAAGTTCAAACTCCCTGTCGCTGTTAAATTCGCTGACCAAAAGTACGGTATAGTCTCTGTCGCAGAATTCCGGCTCTATACTCATATTTCTGAAAAACTCCGAGAGCTCATCACCCTCATAACCCGAAGACGGTGCATTTATCACAATTTTCAGAGGTTCGTTGCCCTCCGTAACTATTTGCTTTTTAGCGAGCATCTCTCTTGTGTTTTCAACGTACTTTACTGCAAAATCACGTCTTTTTTTGTCCGACTCGGCAAGATACTTATTACAGGCATCAAGGGAGCGCAAAATGAGATAGGAGGGACTTGTGGAAGCGTACATAGCGAGGGTGCTTCGAGCGTTTTCACAAAAGTGACTTGCCTTTTTAGCAATATGTAAATAGGCTCCCCCTGTAAGTACAGGCAAAGTTTTATGGGCAGAATCTGCACACATAGAAGCTCCGAGTGATATGGGGTGTATATTTTTCTCAAGAAAAGCCAAATACGCTCCGTGGGCATTATCTACTAAAAGCGGAATCATATAGCGGTCGCAGACTTCTGCAATCGCCTTAATATCCATAATGTTGCCTAAGTAATCAGGGGAGGTAATATATACTCCGTCAGGTTTACGTCTGCAACTTTCTATTGCTTTCAGAGCGTCATCGGGTGTTATGATGCATTTACAGATATGACCTTCCTCAGAGTAGAGCCACTTAACTTCTGCATCCAGCATAGCCGCCCCATAGACAAAGGCTTTGTGAACATTTCTTGCCGCCAAAAACAGGGGGCGTTCGTCCTTTGGCTTTTGAGATGCTGCCAAAGTCAGCATCGCCTTAATTGATAGGGTAGAGCCCTCTGTGGAAAAGTAGCTATGGGCGGTGCCGAATAGTGCCGTGGCATTTTCTTCGCTCTCAGCGATAATACCCTCGGCGCCAAAAAGCTCGTCAGCACCTTTGATTTCTGTAATGTCAAAGGCATATTCTCCGCTTCCCTTGTGACCCGGCATATGAAAACGTGCAGTGCCGCTTTCGGCATATTTGTTTAGAAAATCAACAATAGGTGTGTTCATACTTCCTCTGCTTCGGCAACCTGCATCATAACGGCACACTCAATACGCTTTTTGAACAGTTCGCAGCCGTACTTATAGATACCGCTGATGCTGCCGGTTGCGTGATAGGCGTTTGCCGCACATCCGCCTGAGCAATAAAGCTTTGCCCAGCAGTCACGACATTCTTCACGGGCATAAGCGTTGCATGAGCGGAACTCGTCCTGACAAGCTTTGTTAGTAACTCCGTCCCAAATGTTGCCGAGGCTGTACTTGGGGTCGCCTACAAATTGATGACAGGGGAAAAGCTCGCCCCAGGGTGTAACTGCCATATACTCTGTGCCTGAGCCGCAGCCTGTAATTCTTTTGTAAATACAGGGACCGTTTTTAAGGTCCAACATATAGTGGTAGAAGGTGAAGGGTCTGCCTTCCTTCTTACGCTTTATCATTTCTTTAGCGAGTATCTCATATTGCTCAAAGAGCTTTGGCAAATCTTCGTCTGTAAGAGCGCAGGGGTCATCCGGAGAGCATACCACAGGCTCCATGCTAAGCTCTGTAAAGCCAAGGTCAGCCATATGGAAAATATCCTCGGTAAAATCGACGTTATTGTGGGTGAAGGTACCCCGCATATAGTAGTTTTTGCCGCCACGGGAATCCACTAAACGCTTGAATTTAGGTATAATTCTGTCGTAGCTTCCCTTACCGGAATAGTCCTTTCTGAAAAGGTCGTGTACTTCTTTTCTGCCATCAAGGCTAAGTACTACGTTGCTCATTTCTTTGTTGAGAAAGTCGATAACTTCGTCATCAATAAGCAGTCCGTTGGTAGTAAGGGTAAAACGGAAATTCTTATTGTGTTCTTTCTCAATACTTCTTGCATAGGCAACAAGCTGCTTTACCACATCCCAATTCATTAGCGGTTCTCCGCCAAAGAAGTCCACCTCAAGATTTTTTCTTGTTCCGGAATTGGCTATAAGGAAATCAAATGCTTGCTTGCCAACTTCAAAACTCATAACAGCACGGTCACCCTGATATTTACCTTGACTTGCAAAGCAATATGAACAGTTAAGGTTACAGGTGTGTGCAACGTGTAGACACATTGCCTTAATGATATTGCTGTTGTTTTTATAGTTATAGGCAAGAGCTTCATACTTGTCCTCGGAGAAAAGCTTGCCGCTTTCTTCAAGTGCCTTTATATCTTCGATGCAAAGTAGAATTTCCTCTCTCGTAACTTCGGGCATATCTTTGTAGTTTATGAGTATTGTTTCTACGATATCGTCTACGCTTTTGGTTTTATATAATTCGATAATATCGTATGCTACCTCGTCAACAACGTGAACAGAGCCGCTGCAGGTATCAAGCACAATATTATAATTGTTTAATTTGTATTGATGTACCATAATTTCTCCTTAAATGCGAAACGCTGCCCCGAAAGACAGCGTTTCTACAATCAACTTTAATTAAGCATTGTCCTTGTTTGCGTTTTCACACTGCTGGTTTGCAACACCGCAGGAAGTTTTACAAGCAGACTGACAGGAAGTCTGGCATTCACCGCAACCGCCATTCTTAACTGTGTTGTTGAGATCCTTTGTTTCAATAGTCTTGATTCTCATAATAAAAACCTCCGAATTTTTAGTTTAAGAATAATGATTTAATTTTGTTTATTTTATCATAATTCCAAATAAATGTCAATGGCTGTAATGTTATATTTATAGCTATGACACAGTTTTTCATTTGAAGCTCACTAATACTATAACATCAAAATGCGGGTAGAAATTATCAAAATTGCTGTCTCTTATACACATCTGACGCTGCCGACGAAGGCTTAGGTGT
>CAMGCN010000120.1 GCA_946040935.1 uncultured Clostridia bacterium
TACACCTAAGCCTTCGTCGGCAGCGTCAGATGTGTATAAGAGACAGTGCCGATTTCGCGTTTACTATGCCTATAAGCTCGCCTTTCATATTAAAGAGACCGCCGCCCGAGTTTCCGGGGTTGATTGACGCGTCGGTCTGCAAAAGCCGCATGGTATTTCCGTCTATGGCGACTTCTCTGTCAAGCGCCGAAACAATACCCGTGGTAACCGTTCCGCCGAGCTCACCGAGAGGGTTGCCGATCGCTATCGCAGGTTCGCCCACTGTTACCGAGTCGCTGGAACCGAAAGTAACCGCATGAAGGGAATTTGCATCAACCTTAATTACCGCTATATCCGCTTGAGAATCCGTCGAAATGAGGGTAGCCGAATACTCTGTTCCGTCTTTTGCTCTCACCTTTATTGTATCCGCGCCGGATATGACGTGGTTATTTGTTATTATATATCCGTCCTCGGACATAATAACGCCGCTGCCAGCGCCCTCAGAAACATAGTTTCCGAAGAAAGAGCCTTTTACGACCGCCTCTGTCGTTATCTCAACAACCGTGTCAGAAATGTTCGCGATTACTTCGGATACGCTTCCCTGCGTTATTGATACCTGTTCGCCCGACGACTCAACCTTGTTCACGACAACATTGCCGCCGATTATTCCGCTGTTTTTGACCTCGCCGTACATATACGCGCCTCCGAAGCCGGCAAGCGCCGAAACCAGGATACATACCGCAACTAAAATTGCGATTCCGCCCGCTCCGAGACCTCTTTTTTTGTCTTTTTTCTTTATTTCGGTTTTAACAGGCTTATCATCCTTCGGCGCCTCGAAATGCGGCGCCTCGAAGTGCGGCGCCTCGAAATGCGGTGCCTCGGAATGCGGCGCCTCAAAATGCGGTGCCTCGGACCTTTGCGTACCCAGCGAAAACGTCTCGCCAACTGCCGCGCCCGAGTATGAATATCCGGTATTTTGTGCCGGCTCCTCTGCGGTAGTTTCTATAGGTTCTTCAGACGCTTCTATAGGTTCTTCAGCCGTTTCCTTTACCTCTTCATTTAAGGGTTCGCTGTTTTCTGAATTCATTTCTTCAAAATCTTTGTTATCGGGTGTCATTGTAAGTACCTCCGTTTAATTTACGCCTTTATTATAGCCACACAATGTGACGGTTTTATGACGGCAAGTCAAAAACTAAATGAAAATCTCAAGAAAACTCATACATTGTCACGGAAATCATCTCATCCGACGGCATAAGAATGCAGGACGGAAAATCCGGACGGTTCGGCGTGTCGGGAAAATGCTGTGTTTCAAGGCATATAGCCCCGCGGTAGTTTTCATCCGCGTCCCCGAGATAATTTCCCGAATATATCTGAATACCCGGTTGATCGGTATAAACATCCATAGTTATTCCGCTTTCATCCCCCGAAAGACGGGCGCACTTTCTGAATCCCGAGCCGTTCAGAATATAGTTGTGATCATAGCCGCGCGCAAGTATCAGCTGCTCATGTAAAGCGCCGATATCCCGCCCCACCTGCTTGGGCTCTCTGAAATCAAAGGGAGTGCCCGTGACATCCATGGTTTCTTTGAGAGGAATACTCTGAGAGTCGGTAGGATTAATGCGGTCGGCGTCGACAAACAATGTATGGGAAAGGACGTTTCCCCCACCGTTCAGATTAAAATAAGAGTGATTTGTGAAATTACACACCGTCTCTTTATCGCATACCGCACGGTATTCAATCTTGAGCGCGCCGCCCTGTAAGGAATAGGTTACAGTCAGGCGCAGATTTCCGGGAAAGCCGTCTTCGCCGTCGGGCGAATCATATGTGCATACGAGCGTGTTGTTTTCATCCTTGCAGTCATAGTATCTGTTTGCAAAGCCGTGTCCGCCGTGCAGACAGTTATCGCCGTCGTTTGCGGGCAGAAGGTATTCTTTTCCGGCGAGAGTAAAACGCGCGTGTGCGATTCTGTTTGCATATCTTCCCACACACGCGCCGAAATTTGCACTTTTATCGGAGAGCATATCGTCAGGGTTTTTACAGCCGTAAATCACGTCAATTTCCTTATCCTTTACAGTCAGGGAAATAAGGCGCGCGCCGTAGTCAATAAACACGGCGCGGAGTTTTTCATTTTCTATGGTAAAAGTTTTCATTTTTGTCTCCTTTACAGGTAAAATTATACTCTAAAATATGTTAGAAATCAATAAAACACATTGATTTTTTCCAATATGTGATGATATAATAACTCGTAAAAGCCAATTTCGGAGGAAAAACAATGGTTAAACTCACACCTGCCATGGGCTGGAACTCATGGAACACGTTCGGAGAGAACATAAACGAAGACGTCGTAAAGGAAACCGCCGACGCGATGGTTGAAACAGGCCTCAAAGACGCGGGGTATGAATATGTCGTAATCGACGACTGCTGGAGCTTGCGCGAAAGGGATGAAAAGGGAAGACTCGTTGCAGATCCCAAGAAATTTCCGCACGGAATGAAGTACCTTTCCGATTATGTTCACTCAAAAGGACTAAAATTCGGTATGTACTCATGTGCAGGCGCCCTCACCTGCGCGAGCTACCCGGGAAGCTACGAATACGAATTTACAGATGCTCAGACATTTGCCGAATGGGGCGTCGATTTTTTGAAATACGACTATTGCTTCCGCTCGGGCTTTGTACCCGGCGATGTATTATATAAGAGAATGGGAACCGCGCTTGCAAACTGCGGCAGAGACATCCTGTTTTCCGCTTGCTCATGGGGCGCGGACGACACTCACGTTTGGATAAAAGAGACAGGCGCTAATATGTGGCGGTCAACGGGCGATATAAGCGACAACTGGAACAGAATCCGTTCTCTCATTCAGGAACAGATTCAGCGCCTTGAATACAACGGTCAGGGTTGCTTCAACGACATCGATATGCTCGTTGTCGGAATGAACGGAAAGGGAAATGTCGCCTGCGGCGGATGCACCGAAGACGAGTATATGACCCATTTTGCATTTTGGTGCTTTTTCGGCTCTCCACTTATCATCGGATGTGATGTAAGAGACATGAGCGATTCGACAAAAGCAATACTCATGAACAAAGAGCTGATACGCATAAATCAGGATACTGCATACCGTCAGCCCTATTTCCTTCCCACGCAGAGCCGATATTTTAAGAAAAACTATAACCGCAAAACAGACGAGCCTTACTTGTCATCCTATCCCACAGACGTTCCGATAATGGCAAAGCTTCTTGACGACGGTTCGATTGCGATAGGGGTTTTCAACCTCACCGACTACGACACGAGTCCTTGGAACAGCACGGTTCTCACCGATTCTTTGGGTGTTCCCGTTTCCTCGGGCAAAGCCCTGCTTATACACGATATTTTCACAGGTGAAGAATTTACGGCAAAAAGCGGATTTATCTCTCTGCCCTGTAAGGCGCACTGTTCGCGCGTCTTAAAGGCGACCGTAATCGACGCATGAACGTATGCAAAAACTGCAAAAAAGAGCTTTCGTCAGACGAGATATCCCTTTATCTCAAAATGGTAAACCGTGCGGCACAGGATTTTATCTGCAAAGAGTGCCTCGCCGCCGAGCTTCGGGTTACGACGGAACTTCTCGATGAGAGAATTGAGTATTTCCGCTCGTCCGGCTGCGCTCTGTTTTCGCAAAAAAATGAATAAAAGCTCCCTTTACCGCTGATACTACAAAAAAGCATCGGCGGTGAATTTTTTGGATTCTTTATGGAATGAAAGTACAATACTTCCCTCGTTTGAAAAGTTAAAAAAGGACGAAAAAACAGACGTTCTGATTATCGGCGGAGGAATGGCGGGACTTCTGTGCGCGCGTCTTCTGTGTGACGCAGGTATCGACTGCATAGTAGCGGAGGCGGAAAAAATCGCCTCGGGAGTAACTCGGCACACTACCGCAAAAATCACATCTCAACACGGCCTTATATATGCCGAAATGCTCAAAAAATCGGGTATGGAAACAGCACGCGCCTACCTTGCGGCAAACGAATCGGCAAAAAGAAAATACAAAGAAATGTGCAAAAATACAGACTGCGACTTTGAAGAAAAAGACTCTTTCGTTTATTCAAAAAACGACAGAGAAAAAATCGAAAACGAAATCCGCGCACTTAACTCCATGAGCTTTCCTGCTGAAGCGGTAAAGAAAATTCCCATACCCGTAAAGGTCGCAGGGGCGGTTCGCTTTCCGTGTCAGGCGCAGTTCAATCCTCTCAAATTTATTTCGGCAATATCGGGAGATTTACGGATTTTCGAGAATACGAAAATCATAAAAATCAAAAAAACAACTGCGTTTACCGACAGAGGAACGATAGAGGCGAAAAAGATTATTGTCGCGACTCACTTTCCTTTTATCAATTCGCACGGCTCGTATTTTCTTAAAATGTATCAGG
>CAMGCN010000121.1 GCA_946040935.1 uncultured Clostridia bacterium
CACCTAAGCCTTCGTCGGCAGCGTCAGATGTGTATAAGAGACAGAAGCTCGCCTATACTCAATTCGCTTTCAAAAATCGCATTTGTTATCTCCATGGCGGCCGAGTTTGCCGCGTCGCCTCGCAAAAGGACGTCGAGTACCGCCTCTTTCGTCAAAAGGCGATTTCCCACTGTATTTCCGATAGCCTTGGCAAGTTCAGCGCGCCTTTTGGGTATGATGCCTGGAGTGAAAGGCAGCTTTACTCCCAAGAGACGCACTTCTTTTCTCGGGCGAAAGAGCATTTTAACCGCTATATAGTTTGTAAAATATCCGATAACAGCTCCAATAACGGGACCTGAAGCAATAGAGATTATATTATAAAAATTCATATTTTTCTCCGATTCATAACATACCCTGATTTATGTAAATCTAATTTTAACATAGCGCGCACTCCTTTTCAAGGCAAGACTTGAAAAAAAATCCATGTTAGTGTATAATGGTTTATATTAGGGAAAGATAGGTAATAGTCAAATGAACCTCATTTTCACATTTTTCATGTATTTACATGCTTACAAAAACCTTATTCTGCTTTTGTTTTTCCTTATCAACATTTTCTCTTTTGCGCTCTTTGCACTTGATAAATACAATGCCGTACACTGTAAATGGAGAATACCCGAAGTGTACCTGCTCACTGCGGCGTTCCTTTTCGGCGCGCCGGGAGAGCTTGTCGCCATGGTCACTCTCCGTCACAAGCTGTACAATCCAAAGTTCAGATTGGCACTTCCCCTTCTCTCGATGATATACGTAGGAGTAGTATTTCTCGCCGTATCTCTTAAAGTTGCGGGAGTTTACGATATCAGTACAAATTAAATACCGTAAAAACGCCCTGTAAAAAAATGACAAGGTGTTTTTTACAGCATACAATATAATTAATGAAAAAAGAATTCCGTCTTACACTCGCGTCAGCCCGCATGGGCTTTTTCACACAGGCAATAGTAAATAACCTCGCGCCGATACTCTTCGCGCTGTTTCGAAGCGTATACGGTTTTTCCTATCTTCAGGTAGGCATACTCGCGGCGCTCAATTTTTCTTTGCAGTTGTGCGCCGATTTGAGCGCGCCTTACATTTTGCCGAGATTCGGCTACAGAAAGTGCGTTATGAGCGCGCAGGCTCTATGCGCCGCAGGACTTTTGCTTATGCCGATTTTGTGCATTGCTTCGCAGGGAAATTATTTTTCGTTTGTCGTTTCCGTGTCTATATATTCATACGGCGCGGGAATGATAGAGGTTTTCGCCAGTCCCATAGTAGAGGCAATACCGGATATACCGCAAAACACAAAAATGACTACCCTGCACTCCTTTTATTCATGGGGGCAGGCGGCGTGTGTTGCAGGCTCGACGCTTGCGCTTAAGTTTATCGGATATTCAAATTGGTTTTTCATTCCGGCTGTATGGTCGATAGTGCCTATAACAGGATTTTTCCTCTTTTCCCGTGCGCGTCTTGACATGGCAGACGAAGCCGAAAAGGATAAGACGGAGCCGATGAAATATCTGTCGAAATCATTTATGCTCATGGCGCTTATAATGCTGTGTGCAGGCGCCTCGGAAATCGCCATGAGCGAGTGGTCTTCGCTTTTTGCGGAGGAAGCTCTGGGAATATCAAAATTGAGCGGTGACCTTCTCGGTCCTTGTGCTTTCGCCCTCCTCATGGGTTGCGGAAGACTGTTACACGCCAAATTCGGCGAAAAAACAGACCTCGCAAAGCTCATTTTTGCTTGTTCGCTCATGTGTGCGGTATGCTATCTCGGCGCGGCTCTGTCTCTTAATTCGGTAGTCTCCCTCGTTTTCTGCGCCCTGACAGGACTTTCCGTCTCACTAATGTGGCCGGGCGCGCTTTCTCTCGTTGCACAAAGCGGAGGCAGCGGCGCCAAGCTATACGGACTGCTCGCGGCGTTCGGTGATATCGGATGTATAATAGGTCCCGTCATAACCTCGACTGTTTCCGAGTTTGCCGACGGAAACGAACATATACGCAGCTTGGGAGCGTCATTCGGTCTCGACGCGGATAAAACTGCTCTTCGAGCGAGTTTGTTTGTCATGGCGGCCGTTCCCGTGATAATGTTAATATGTCTTTATATATCGGGATTTTCCAAAAACAAAAAAGATTTTCAAAAAACGAAAAAGTAAGATAAAACTATGAAAACAGTAATTATTCTGATTATTTCTCTTTTGCTTTTAGTACTGCTCTTTATAATATTCGGAGGACTTGCCGGCTTTATATTCGCCTGCGGACGAAGAAAAAGCAATTTTGACCCCTCGCGTATGAGCGAGGAAAATCCCGGCCGTATGTATTATAATGAATGTGAGAAATGCTCAAAAACGCTTCTTAAGAATCCGAGCGAAGATATTTTCATCACGGCGCAGGACGGAGCGAAAATAACCGCACGGCTTTTCTTACAGGGAAACAAGGATAAATTCATCATACTTATGCACGGATATCGTTCCGACTGGGTGCGCGACTTCGGCTCTATCGCTGAATTCTGGTACGAGAGCGGATATTCCCTGCTCATCATCAACGACCGGGCACACGGAGACAGCGAGGGCAAATATATATGTTACGGCGTTAAAGAGCGTTATGACGTAAGAGATTTCGCAAAATATTTATCGAGCCGTTACCCGGGCTGTAAAATATTGCTCCACGGTATATCAATGGGAGGCGCCACCGTCATGATGTCGGCAGACACGGGGCTTCCGCCCGAGGTCGTCGGAATAATCGACGACTGCGGATATACAACTCCTTTTGAAATAATAGCCGACGTTTCAAAGAAAAATATGCATTTGCCTGTTGTTTTCACGGTTTCCGCTTCCCTTTGGGCGAGAGTTTTAGCGCATATATCGTTAAAGGGCGCGTCAGCTGTTGAATCATCGAAAAACAGCTCTATACCCAAGCTGATAATTCACGGAGAGAACGACGACTTCGTTCCCTACAAAATGGGTGTCGAGATATACGAGGCGGCTTCGGGAGATAAAAGATTTCTTTCCGTGCCGGGCGCGGCGCACGCGCTCAGCTTCTTCGTCGCGCCTGACACGGTAAAGAGAGCGCTTACCGACTTTGCGGCTAAAACAATGGGGTAAATCAAAAATGTTTGTTTCTGTTTTTTAAGGCTCAAGCAGGCCGCAGATTAAAAAATTGCAACAGAAAAATCTGTTGCAATTTACAGTACGGGTTTTCGGTATCGTATATCAGAGAGAACTGTTTATTTTACGTTTTATCGTAGTAATCGGGTTCTTCCGTCATTATTACGGCGGCGATAATGTAAGCCAAAAGTCCCGTTCCGAAACAGAATATGAGCACCGCCCATATCAGACGAACTATTGTCGGGTCGATATTCAGATATTCGGCGATTCCGCCGCAAACACCTGCAATTTTCTTGTTTTTAGATGATTTATAAAGCTTTTTCATTTTTATCTGTTCCTTTCATACTGACATGGTCATTGTATCATAAAATAAACGCATTTGACAAGCATAATTATTCAAAAACTTTACTTTTTATAATGATTATGATACAATATCTAAACAAAAAAGCACATATAATTACGGAGATAAGGGTATGAGCAATAGCTTTTTCGCATTAGCATTCAGACAAAAATATATAACGCGTTGGGGACTCATGCGGAATGTCAGGGGAGAGTCGCTGTCCGAGCACGCATGCGACGTGGCGATACTCACTCACGCCCTCTGTACTATCGGAAATACATACTACGGCAAAAGCTATGACACGGGACGCGCGTTGAGCTATGCCCTCTTCCACGATCTGCCCGAGGTCTTTACGGGGGACATGCCCACACCCGTTAAGTATTACAGCGAAACAACAAGGGAAAGCTATAAAAAGGTTGAAAAACAAGCTATTTCCACTCTTATATCAAAGCTGCCCGATGAACTCAAAGACGAATACAGCGATATACTTGATTTTGAAGAAAACGACCGCGAACTCGCACATTTAGTCAAATGCGCCGACAAGCTCTCGGCGCTTATAAAGTGTATAGAAGAGGAAAACAGCGGAAACCGTGAGTTTAAGAACGCACGGGCCGCAACCGAAAAAAGCCTCGAAAAAATGTCCTGCCCCGAGCTTGACTATTTTATGCGCGAGGTGCTCCCGTCATTCGATATGACGCTCGACGAAATGCAAAAATCCTGACTTTTTCGAGTAGGAAAGCTTGCAAACAAAAGAAAAACGCAAAATTCGGTTGACAAAAGCAATCAGTTGTGTTATACTCTATTAGTCGAAAAAAAGAACTGTCTGTTTTTTTCTATGTACGGGCCATTAGCTCAGTTGGTTAGAGCTACCGGCTCATAACCGGTCGGTCCGGGGTTCGAGTCCCTG
>CAMGCN010000122.1 GCA_946040935.1 uncultured Clostridia bacterium
TAAGAGACAGTTTTCTCGGTATATCCGCGAGGATTCATATTCCACTCGAGTATGAGTGGAATATGAATCCTCGCGGATATACCGAGAAAATGACCGAGGAGGACTCGCTCACGCTTGTCCGTATTAACGAAGAGAGGCAAAGAATCCTTTCTCCTCTTTTGCCCTTTTTCGAGGCTTTTACAAGCGACGCTACCGTAAAAGATATAACATCGGCTCTGTACAGGTTTATGAAAGATTCGGAACTTTACGAGAATACCGCTCAAATATACGCAAACGAATATGACGCCGCAAAAGCCTGGAATGTGATGATAGAGGCTATAGGAGAGCTTGTGGCCTGCTGTGCGGAAGAAAAAGCCGACGCGCAAACATATCGCGATCTTTTATGCGCTATACTTGACGAAAAAGATATAGGATCTATACCCGACGCGGTCGATAACGTGACATTCGGTGACGCTTCGCTCATTCGTGTGTCAAATGCGAAGGACGTCTATCTTTGCGGCGTGACCGAAGGGCGCTTCCCTGCCTCTGCCGCCGTCGGAACATTTTTTTCTGACACAGAGAAGAAGACGCTTGAGGCTTTGGGCGTCAAGCTCTCTCCCGATTCAGAGACAGACAATTCACGTGAGCTTTTCTACTTTTACCGTGCGATTTCCTGCGCTTCCGAAAATGTCACCGTAACATACCCGAAATCAACACTTTCCGGAAATGCTCTCCAGCCGTCGCTCGCTGTAAAGCGAATTACAAAGCTCTTTCCGAGCTGTACGGTATATGACGACGAAAAACGTCCTCCGCTTGACAATATCAGCGACTATGCCTCGGGCTTTGAAGCGGCGGCGCTTTTTAGGGATACACCTCTCGGAAAGGCACTAATCGAGGAATACAGTAAAAACCCCGACTATGCCCACAAAATAGACTCTTTGAATACTCCCATAAGCGATACAGAATGCTCGCTCAAAAAAGAAACGGCTGAAAAAATATATAACGGCGATACCGCCCTTACTCAATCACGCATTGATGCTTTTGCAAAATGTCACTTTTCTTATAACTGCAAATACCTTTTGTCTATCAACTCGCAAAATTCCCCCGAATATCGGTCTGCGGATATAGGCAACTTTATCCACATGCTTCTTGAGCGCTTTATGTCTCATATATGTAATGAAGGTGAAATCAGATTAGATATTTCTAAAGAAGAAACAGAAGAAATTATCGACACTCTTATTGAGGACTACATAAGACGGGTTTTCGGAGATAAAAGAAATGCGGGCGCACGCTTGCTCACTCTTATAACACGTCTTCGCCGAACTTCCCTTTTATTAATAAATAACATACTGGATGAGTTCAGGAATTCCGATTTTCGCCCTGCATTTTTTGAGCTGCAGATTTCCACACGAGATGACGACTCTGTCGCTCCTGTAAAGATTCCCCTACCCGACGGTACAAACGTCTTTTTGTACGGCAAAATTGACCGTGTAGACACTCTCAAAAAGGGAGACGACGTTTATATAAGAATAGTCGACTACAAAACGGGAAATAAAACCCTATCCCTTGACCGCTTAAGAAAAGGTCAGGAAATGCAGATGATTTTATATATGTACTCGCTCTGGAAAACAAAGGATAAAAAATTCATTGAGAAAATAGGCGCGGAAAAGGGAAAAATCATACCGGCAGGGGTAGAATATTACATTGCAAAAGCACCTGTAAAGACTTTTCTGTGTAAAACTCCCGCCGAAGAAGTTATTGACGCGGCGGACAGAGCAATCTGCCGAAACGGCATAAGAATCTGCGAGGACAAGGAAAACGACACCGCGACAAGATATGACGTAAAGGACGTTTGCACTCTCGAACAGTTCGGTAAGCTATCCGATGAGATAACCAAAACCGTGTCTGAAATAGCGCTTAGTATAAAATCAGGCGAGTCGAGCGCAAAATGGCTGGGCGATGAGAAAAACGAGTGTGAATACTGTGATATGCGCCCTATATGCAGAAAGGAGAGATAACGTGGAAAGAGAATGGACAAATGCTCAAAAAACAGCTATTACTTCACAAAGCAAAAATCTCCTTGTATGTGCGGCGGCAGGAAGCGGAAAAACAGCCGTGCTCACCGAAAGAGTTTTGAGAAAAATTCTTTCCGGCGCGGATATTTCCCGTATGCTCGTTGTCACATTTACAAACGCCGCGGCATCCGAACTGCGCTCTCGAATAGCATCTGCACTTTCAGACGCTCTGGCAGGCGACCCTACAAACAAAACGCTTGCACGCCAGATTTCATCTCTTCCCTCTGCAAAAATATCAACAGTAGACAGCTTCTGCTACGATATAGTCAAGCGCAATTTTGACAAATTAGGTCTCAGCTGTAATGTACGTATTGCTGACGAAACGGAAATAAAGCTTCTTTTCAAAAAAACCATGGACTCGCTTTTTGAAGAGATGTATGATGACTCAAGCCTGCTTTCGGGCTTTACCGAATTTACAGACGCGTTTATCTCGGAACGGGACGACAGTCTGCCCGACGTTTTCATCTCTCTTTATAATTCCCTATGCTCAAAAAAAGACGGCATAGAGTTTATAAGGTCGTCAATAAACGAGCTTATAAACGACAAATCGCTGCCCTTTTTCAAAACACGCACCGGTACATATGTTAAAGAGTATTTACACAGTTTTATTAATCACTATTATGAATCTATAAAAAAGGGCGCTGATTTTTTCGAGAACGGCAACAAAAAAGAAGAAAAATACCATCTTGAGTTTACAGAAACGGTTTCTCTTCTTAAAAAAGCGAAGGACGCTTTAGACAAAGATGACTTTACAGCTTGTGCCGCGGCAATACGCTCTTATTCTCCGATATCTATGTCGGGAGGCCCGGCGCTCGGTCACGACTCGACGACGCAATTCTATAAATCAATACGGGACTCATTCAAAACAGATGTAAAAAATCTGTGTGAAAAGATATTCATTTTCAGTGAACAGGAGATAATGGAAAGCTATGAAAAAACCGCCTCTGTTCTCGAAACTTTATATTCCCTTCTCAACGCTTTTGACAAGCGTATTACCCAAGAGAAAAAGAAGCACGGTATTATAGACTTTGCCGATTTAGAGCGCTTTGCGCTCTCTGTCCTTTGCAAGGACGGAGAACCCACTCAATTCGCAAAAGAATTTTCCTCGTCACTCGACGAGGTGTTTGTCGACGAATATCAAGACATAAACGAGGTTCAGGATACGATTTTCCGTATGGTCTCGGTTAATTGCAAACGGTTTATGGTCGGCGATATAAAGCAGAGCATATACGGTTTTCGCGGTTCTGACCCGAATATTTTCGCCTCTTACAGAAACTCCTTCGGCGAAAAAGAAAGCTCAAATGATAAAAAGGTTTTTCTTTCGGAAAATTTTCGCTGTTCAAAGAGTATAATCGACTTTACCAATACTGTGTTTTCCTACTTAATGAATCTTACTGAATCGGGTGTTACATATGAGGACGGCGACGCGCTCGTTTATCCTTTCAAGGAAGAAGCGCCCTCCCTTCCCGTTGAGTTTATATTATTAAAAAGTCCGAAAAAAGACGACGACGTAATATCCGAAGAAAAATATGTTGCGCAAAGGATAAAAGAGCTTGTCGCTTCGGGTTATTCGCCGAATGATATAGCCGTGCTCTTCCGCTCGCCCAAAAGCGCGGTAGGTAAAATGGAAGAAGAGCTGAGCTCTCTGCAAGTGCCCTATTATTCAAACATATCACGTGATTTCTTTGAGAATCCCGAAGTGCTCCTTGCAATGTGCCTGCTCAACACTATCGACAATCCGCGGCGTGACGTTTACCTCGCGGGTGCGCTTCGAAGCCCTGTCTTCGGCTTTACACTCGACGACCTTGTGAACATAAAAAACGAAAAGCGCGACGGCTGTCTTTTCGACGCGCTGTGCGAATATTCGAAAAACAACGAAAGCGAAAAATGCGATTACTTCTTCTCATGGTTTGAACACATGCGCGCCTTTGCACGTTCTAAACCTATCGACAAGCTGCTGTGGCACATTTACTCTACCACATCCCTTGTTTCCTGCTCGTATGCCTCTCAGGATGGCGAGAAAAAACGCGCAAATCTCATGATGCTGTATGAATATGCGAGAAAATTCGAAGCAAGCTCATTTAAGGGACTGTACAACTTCATTCTGTATGTAAATGAAATAGTAAAGTCCGAAGAAACCATGAAAGAGGCAAAAATCGAATCTGACGCCGCACCGTCTGTCAAGCTCCTTTCAGTACACGCGTCCAAAGGGCTCGAATTTAAGGTTGTTTTCCTTTGCAGGAGCGAATCGCATTTTAATAACTGTCTCTTATACACATCTGACGCTGCCGACGAAGGCTTAGGTGTA
>CAMGCN010000123.1 GCA_946040935.1 uncultured Clostridia bacterium
CACCTAAGCCTTCGTCGGCAGCGTCAGATGTGTATAAGAGACAGTACCGGAGCTTCAAGTGCTTTAAGAACGAGCTTAACGCCGGTCTTTTCGTCACCCTCGGTTTCATCAAGAAGCTTTTCAACATCTTTTATAACATTGAGGTAAGCAGTTCCGCCGCCGGGTACTATTCCCTCTTCAACTGCCGCTCTTGTTGCGTTAAGTGCGTCTTCTATACGGAGCTTCTTCTCCTTCATTTCAGACTCGGTAGCAGCTCCTACCTTTACTACTGCAACACCGCCTGCAAGCTTTGCAAGGCGTTCCTGAAGCTTTTCCTTATCAAAATCGCTTGTGCTGTTTGCAATCTCATTTCTAATCTGTTCGACACGTGCAGAAATTGCGTCCTTGTCGCCTGCGCCGTCAACAATAATGGTATTCTCTTTAGTAACCTTTATCTGACGTGCTCTGCCGAGCTGTGTAATCTGAGTATCCTTTAGCTCAAGTCCGAGCTCCTCGGTAATTACTTCGCCGCCGGTAAGAATGGCGATATCACGAAGCATTTCTTTTCTTCTGTCGCCAAATCCGGGTGCCTTTACAGCAACGCAAACAAATGTGCCGCGCAGCTTATTGAGAACAAGAGTCGTGAGAGCCTCACCCTCGACATCCTCTGCAATTATAAGAAGCTTCTTTCCTGCCTGTACTATCTGCTCAAGAAGTCCCAAAATTTCCTGAATATTAGAAATCTTCTTATCGGTTATAAGTACATACGCGTCGTCAAGAACAGCTTCCATTTTATCGGTATCCGTCGCCATATAGGGAGAGAGATAACCGCGGTCAAACTGCATGCCTTCAACGGTTTCGCAATATGTTTCGGCAGTCTTTGACTCCTCGACAGTGATGACACCGTCAGCGCTTACCTTTTCCATGGCGTCGGCGATAAGATTACCTATGACCTCGTCGCCTGCGGAAATAGTACCTACACGCGCGATATCGTCGCTTCCCTTTACCTTTTCGGAGTTCTCCATGAGCTTTTCGACGGCTTTGTCTACAGCTTTCTGAATTCCTTTACGCAAAACGATGGGATTTGCGCCTGCGGAAACATTTTTCATACCCTCGTGAATAAACGCCTGTGCAAGAAGAGTTGCGGTAGTCGTACCGTCTCCTGCAACATCGTTTGTCTTGGAAGCAACTTCCTTAACGAGCTGTGCGCCCATATTTTCCATCGGGTCTTCAAGCTCGATTTCCTTTGCAATCGTCACACCGTCGTTTGTAATAAGGGGTGAGCCGTACTTCTTATCGAGAACTACGTTTCTTCCCTTAGGTCCGAGAGTGATTTTAACAGTATCAGCGAGTTTATCAATGCCGTTTAAGAGGGCATTTCTCGCTTCAATTCCATAGCTTATATTCTTTGACATGATAATCAATCCTCCTTAATCAACTATTGCTAAAATATCGCTTTGTTTTACTATGGTATATTCCTCGTCATCACATTTGATTTCGGTGCCGGCATATTTGCTTGCAACTACCTTATCTCCTGCTTTAACGACCATCTGTACTTCTTTGCCGTCGACAACTCCGCCGGGTCCTACTGCGATTACCTCAGCAATCTGCGGTTTTTCCTTAGACGCATTGGTCAGCAATATTCCTCCCTTTGTTGTCTCCTCAGCTTCAGTCATTTTAAGAACGACCTTGTCAAAAAGCGGTTTGAGTTTCATTTTCTATTCCTCCTTGTTAATTAATACATAATTATTAGCACTCACATGTTTCGAGTGCCAACCTCTATTGCATATTGTAAGACTTTACCTTCTAAAAATCAATAGTTATACCGATAATTAACATTTATTTAACAAAAAAGCCGTCAAAACGGCGTTTTCTGTTTTTATATAATTAAAGAACTCTGTAAACTGATTCATATCCCATTGATTTTAGAGTGTTACGCGATATATCATGAAAAATATATCCGCTGTCGGAAATTTTATCCGCTCTTAAATTTTCCGGTAATTCTTTGTTTGAGACAAGAAAATAATCGGCGTTCTCATCATATCCGTCGTCAAGCTTTTGCGAGTCGGCGTCTCTGAATGAAACGGTCTCTTTCTTTTCAGGATTAAGAAGTATATCCATTATATCGGCTACAACCGCGCTTGCCGTAGGGAGCTTACCCGCGCCGCTTCCGTAAAACATTACGCTTCCGAGAGCGTTTGCGTTTACAAGAATACTGTTGTATACCCCGTCGACCGAGCAGAGGGGATTATCTCGAAGAGCAACACACGGTTCAACACCCATGATAATCTTATCTTCACCACATTTCCTTGCAAAACCGACAAGCTTGATTTTACCGCCGATTTGAGCAACAGAGGCGACATCTTCGCTCTTTATATGAGTGATACCCCTTGCTTTAACGTCATTTTCATTAAATATCATGCCGAATGAAAGAGCAGCTAAAATCATTATCTTTCTCTTTGAGTCTACGCCCTCGATATCAGCGCTCGGATCTCTTTCGGCGTATCCCTTTTGCTGTGCCTCTGTAAGTGCATCGTCAAAAGACTTTCCCTTTTCCGCCATCTCTGTGAGGATGTAGTTTGTTGTGCCGTTAAGTATTCCTTGAACAGAAACTATTTTGTTGCCCGCAAGGGAATCGGACATGGGACGGATAACAGGTATGCCTCCGGATCTCTTTCGGCGTATCCCTTTTGCTGTGCCTCTGTAAGTGCATCGTCAAAAGACTTTCCCTTTTCCGCCATCTCTGTGAGGATGTAGTTTGTTGTGCCGTTAAGTATTCCTTGAACAGAAACTATTTTGTTGCCCGCAAGGGAATCGGACATGGGACGGATAACAGGTATGCCTCCGCCTACACTCGCCTCAAAAAGATATCTGACGCCGTTTTGAGCAGCTGCTTCCAACAGCTCTTTGCCGAACTTTGCAACAACCTCTTTGTTTGATGTAACGACATGCTTACCGGCATTAATTGCGGCAAGTGAAAAATCATATGCGGGATGAGCGCCGCCCATAGCCTCAATAACTATTTTTACATCTTTATCGGAAATTATTTTTTCAAAATCGCTTGTAACCACATCCGCGTAAGGTGAATCGGGAAATTCTCTCAGATCGAGAATATGCGCTACCTCTATCTTTGACTTGATTTGTTTTTCGATTGAGTCACGGTTTATGTCAATAACCTCGGCTACACCGCTGCCTATTGTTCCGAAACCGAGAATTGCAATTTTAATTGTCATTTTGCGTCCTCATAATACACTTCTATATTTATTTTATTTTTATCTTCAGAGCAGTAATGCTCTCTGAACGCGTCGGAAAATTTATACTTGCCCTCATTGTTTATACTCTTGACAGCCGCGCTGAATGCAGAACGCAAATCAGCAGAAGCACCCTCGTAGCCGAGCATTATCTCAAAATACTTCTTGCCGGATGAAGCAGAAGAGCGCAGCGCGCTGTTAACAAACGTATTCATTTCTTCTGCGTTTTGCATATATAATCCGGCGCGATGATAATAGTCTGTACTGTCTTCACAATCGGGAAGAAAATCTCTGTATGAAATCTCATGTGATTTAGATATCTCCGCTTCGTTTACATTGAGATATCCGTGGAAAATCATATCACTGTCAGCGTCGTCCCATGTAACATCGACATAATAAAAATTATCGTCTACAAAAACAAGATTCCACATGTGATTGAGCCCTTTTGCGTTACCGCACACCGTTGAAGAAAAGAGCCCGCAGCGGTTCATTAGCTCCTTGAACGCGAGAGCGTAACCGTCGCAGTAGGATTTACGGTTAATTATCGCACCGTATGCCGTATTATTAAGATAATCTTCACTTGCGTCGGCAGAGAGATATGCACAGTTTTGTACAAGGTAGTCGTGAATTGCAAGCTCTGTTTCAAAATCACTGTCGCGTTTAACCTGCGAAACTATTTTGTCAAGCTCGTTTTCAAGCGCCTTTCGCATAATAACCGCGTCTTCCTTGTCAACGGCATATTTAAGTTCAACTTTTGTATATGCGTCGTTTGTATACATGACCGATGAGTCATAGTTTACATAAAAGAGCATAGGATTATCACATATTATGAATTTTACGACATCGTTAAATTCATCGGATGAATACTTATACGGTATTTCCTCTGTAAATGAATCAAAATTATTTATTGCATTTTTAATAACGTCATATAAATACTGATTTTTCCTGGAAAGGTTGTTATAATACAGAGAGTTTTCACGGTAAATAGGGCTGGCATTCTCAACACTTGCCTTCTTAAACAGAAAACCGTATTTCACAAACAATAAAACATATATCTGTCTCTTATACACATCTCCGAGCCCACGAGACGCTACGCTAT
>CAMGCN010000124.1 GCA_946040935.1 uncultured Clostridia bacterium
GATTTGGGGATTCCATTTCTTTAACAGAGATGTGCGTAGTGTGGAATTTGATAGTGATATGAAGAAATTATAGTCAAAGCATATTCCCCAATCTTTTTCATAACTTCATACTTTTAGTGTAATGCCTTTGAAAAATACATTCGTAAATGCATTACTCACTCAAATAATGCATCATACATTCTGTGTAAGAATATAAGGCACAGCTTCCGGATAATATCCGTTGGCTGTGCCTTTTCTTAGTTAAATATTTTTTGTGAATTGATAATTTCCGTTGCACGATTACGGATATTGTTCATTCGACCAACCCACTCCATTTGACTGTCTGCTTTGAGCTGTTCGGTTACGCCCTCACGCTCTGCCATCTGTTTTACAAGCCGGAAAAACATAACGGGATATATTCTTTGATATCAGGGGATAGCGAAATGGTACGAAATTGGTACGCATATAAACAAAAACGCCCGAAAGCCCTGTTTTTTCAAGGCTTTCGGGCATTATTTGTTTTATTCCCACTCAGTCGGTTTCTCCTCTTTGGGAAGACCAAGTCCTGAATGACGGCGGGCGTGCGAGTTTTTGAAAACAGCATAGGATACAGCAAATATAACTACCGTGCAAACGAGGATTCCGCAAGCACAGAACATAAGTCTGCGGTTGGTAAATACCTCGAGCGTCGCGTCGAGATTACGAAGCGAGAATATAATAGCAGACATACCGAGCATACCGCTGATGATATACATTATGCAAACAGTCTGTTTTTGGGTAAAGCCCATATCTATTAGCCGATGATGCAGATGTCCGCGGTCTGCCGAAAAGGGACTTCTGCCGTGCAAAATTCTGCGGATAAAGGCAAACGCCGTGTCAATAATAGGAAGACCGAACACTGCGATAGGTGTAAGAAATGCAAGCAACGACTGCATCTTCATTACGCCCTGAATTGAAAGAATGGCGAGAATATAACCGAGGAACATAGCGCCGGTATCTCCCATAAAAATCTTCGCAGGATTAAAATTATAAGGCAAGAATCCGGCACAGGCGCCGAGCAGTATGCAGGCGAAAGTTACCATATAGGTGTTTGAATAAATTATAGAAATTATGAGAATGGTAAAAGCGCCGATAGCGGAAATGCCGCACGCAAGACCGTCGAGACCGTCGATAAGGTTTATCGCATTTATGAGCGCGACTATCCAGAACACGCATATTACCGTTCCCCACACAGGGCCGAAAACTATCAGCTTGCCGAATATGGTTATATCCTCTATAACTATATCTCCGAGAAGTACAGTTCCCGTCGCGACTGCTATCTGAATTGCAAATTTAAGAACAGCAGGCATGTTGAAGCGATCGTCGATAACTCCGGTTATCACTATAAGCATTGCGCCGCATAATGTCACCTGCAGTTCTCTTGACATTCCGCAGAAGAGTACGCTCGTCACGACGAAACCTGCAAAAATAGCAAGTCCTCCGAGAAGCGGCGTCGTCTTTTTGTGCATACGGCGTTCGTCCTTCGGCACGTCAAGCGCGCCTATAGAGTATGCGAATATACGGGCAAGAGGCGTAACCGTAAATGAAATCATAAACGCAACGAGCAGGGCAGCGACACAATAAATAACATAAAAATTCATATTTGTGTGAAACCAACCTTTCTGTACACTTTGGAAAGAGTTTTTCTCGCCATACCGAACGCCTGCGAGGCGCCGTTCTTCATGACGCTTTCAAGATAGGGCTTGTCCGCCATGAGCCTGTCAAATTCGGCGTGAACGGGCGCGAGCGAGTCTGCAACCGTCTCTGCAACTGCCGCTTTGAAAAAGCCGTAACCCTTTCCCTCAAATTCCCTTTCGATTTCCTTGATAGTTTTGCCTGAAAAGCAGGAATATATGTTAATAAGGTTATTAATGCCGTCCTTACCCTCGGCGAAGACGACTTCGCTGCCCGAGTCGGTAGTTGCACGCTTAAGCTTGCGTATAATCGTATCTCTGTCGTCAAGCAAAGCCACAAAACCGTTGGGATTTTCGTCGGATTTGCTCATTTTCTTTGTCGGGTCGGAAAGACTCATTATCTTTTTACTGTTCTCGGGAATAAATCCCTCGGGAATAGTAAAGGTCTGTCCGTAAATACCGTTAAAGCGTTCAGCGACGTCGCGCGTCAGCTCGATATGCTGTTTCTGGTCTATTCCGACGGGTACGAGGTCCGCCTGATAGAGCAGTATATCCGCCGCCATAAGGGATGGATAGGTAAAAAGTCCTGCGTTGACATTGTCGGCGTGCTTTGCGCTCTTGTCCTTGAATTGAGTCATGCGGGAAAGCTCTCCGAACATCGTGTAGCAGTTAAGTATCCAGGCAAGCTCTGCATGGCAGGGCACATGGCTTTGAACGAAGAGGGTGCATTTCTCGGGGTCAATACCCGAGGCAATGTAGATAGCAAGAGTTTCATATGTTCTTCTTCTGAGCTCGGCAGGCACCTGCCTTACTGTCAAAGCGTGCATATCGACAACGCAGAAAATAGACTGATAATCCTCCTGGAGCTTCACCCAGTTCTGTATAGCACCGAGATAATTTCCTATTGTAAGAGCTCCCGAAGGCTGTATACCTGAAAAAATTCTTTTCTTTTCTTCCATAAATAAGTCCTCTCAATGTCCTTAACATATAAGGTAACATTTTATACGACTTATTATAACACAAAAACACCTTATTTTTCAAGTATAAGGGGGATATTTGCTTGTATTTCGGACAACAATGTGTTAGAATAAAAGAAAAATGCCCAAGGCAAACAAACGGCTGAGGAAAAAATGGCAGAGGAAAATAAAAACGAAAGCTATTACGAGGAATACGACGAATATCACAAAAAGCCGCACGGAAAGATATATAAGACTTTGCGTACCCTGCTTATTGTTATTGTTGCCGCTCTTATTCTTTTTGTATTTGTAAGGATACACATAAACAACCACGCGCCGAAAAACGTCGAAGCGACGGTATGGGACTCGGAGGCTTACTCTGCATATACGGCGGACAGGGACGGCTTTTCACTGTTATCCTACACATTAAGAAGCTATTACAGCGACGACGAGGGCGAAGCGACGCGAATAATACACAACTCGATGACTCAAAATGAGCATATAAAAATCACAGCCATAGAGTATATGCCCGATGTCAAAAAGCTGCAATTCACCGTAAGATATAACGAGGCGACGGCACAAAAGTATTCGGATGTCGACGAAGGTGAAATATTCGTCTATATGCTTATTGACGATAAAGGAAATGTATATACAGACTATTCTTTTAAGTCGTTTACACAAAATTTTTTAGGCGAAAAATTATATAACTACAGACGGCTTAATTTCTCTGATATAAATCTTGAGGAGGCAGACTCTGTCACACTGTATATTTACGATATAAATTCTTCCTTCACAGAGGACGGATATATCGATAAAATAGTAATATACGACAGAGAACTGCCGTTTGAAAACAAAGAAATCAACACGCCCGAGGGGGAGGACGCCCTCACTCCCGCGCCTGTTACGCGCGGATTTTCACAGGTGAAATAATATGATATTAAACTCAAAAGAAACAACTGTAATATATCGCTGCCCCCATTGCGGACTCAGCGTAATAAGCGTAGTCGGCATTTTCACCCTGTCGGGAGATATGGTGAAGCTGAAATGCGAATGCGGAAACTCGGAACTTGTCATAACAAAAACAAAAGACGCTAAAGTACGGATAAAGATTCCCTGTCTTGCGTGCGGAGACACACACACTTTCGTTATATCTCAGGACGCGTTTTTCGAGAGAAAAGTGCTTTGTCTTGCGTGCACCTACACGGGCATAAATATATGCTTTATAGGTGAAAAAGAGGAAGCTCAAAAAATTCTCGAGGAAAACGACGCAGAGCTCGCTGAAATCATGAAAGAAGCGGGAATAGAAGACTTCGACGGATTTCACAACAAACAGGATTATACTCTCACAGACCCGGAGACAGAAAATCTGGTGCGCTTTATGCTGGAGGAGTTTAAGGCGGACGACTGCATACACTGCAACTGCCCCGACGGCGACGGAGATTATGACTTCAGGTTTATGGGAGAAGATATTCTCGTATTTTGTAAAAAATGCAATGCAACCGCTATTATCCCCTTGGGAGACACAGCAGCCGCCGCGGCGTTTCTTGAAAGCGACGAGCTTATTCTCAAATGACAAAATATCCTGTTTTTTTTCATATTGATATGATATAATAAAGGCAGTCTGAAAATAGGAGGAAAAAATGAAAAAGATTATAAGTATTATAACTGTCTCTTATACACATCTGACGCTGCCGACGAAGGCTTAG
>CAMGCN010000125.1 GCA_946040935.1 uncultured Clostridia bacterium
GTCTATATCAAGACCGAGGTAGCCTTTTTCGCGCATTACCGCAACCAGGGAATATAGCACTTTGTTTTGAAGCGAAACATCGTTAAACAAAAGGGAGGCGCGTTCGGTACTGAAATTTCCGCTCTCGGTAATGGATGAGAGAAGAAGAATGGGGGCGACGCCGAAATCATACGCCGCAGAAATGAGGGGAGTATCATTTATGTAAATCAGCGTGCCGTCTTCATTAAAACCGTAGCCGAAAATAGTGAGAGTGGAAAGAAACGGCAGATCGCGGCGCAAAAGAGACATATCGATAAACTCATAGGCGTAGCCGTTTATTCGCGCCGTTCGGGCGGGCTTTTCGGTAAACGAAATAACTATCGTCTGCCCCGCCGTCAGTCCCCTCCCATACGCGAGGGTAGGATTGTTTCTGAAAAGCACATCTGTGCCGACGCCGAAATTACGCGCGATTGAATAGAGAGTATCCCCCGGCTTCACGGTATAAACCGTCTCGGGAATCAGTATGACAAGCGCCTGTCCCGGCACAAGCGCACGAGGGTTTTCGAGTCCGTTATCGGAAATGATACGCGAGGGAGAAACACCGAAATCACGCGCAATGGAATTCACCGTATCTCCGCTTTTTACAACATATATCAAAATATCACCGTTCATTATTATGAAACGGTGATATTTATTATTCCAAAAATGAAACGGCTCTCTCGGGCGAGTCCTTTGAGTTGCCCCAGGGTTCGTCGTCATAGCGATAGTCAAACTTTTTGCAAAAGTGGGACACATCGTCACAGAGAGAATCCAAATAATCCATTGTGACCTTATACGCCGCCGAGTACAAATCGGGAAATTTCTTTTTGGAAAGCTCTTTTTTACCGGTCTCGCAAATTCTCTTGAAATGAGAAAGACAGAAAAGCGGTTGAGAATCAAACTTTTTTCTGAAATCCCCGTCCTGCTCCCAAAGCCACACGGTGTTTTCAAGCATTTTGACAAAGGAATTTTCAATTCTCGTACATACATAGCAGCTCTTTTCAAGCTCTTCTATCCGCTCGCACGCGGCAACTCCCTTTCCCTTAAGAGCCGAAAGTCCTTTTCCGCTTATGTCGGAACGTATCTCATTCAAGTGACTCTCTAAAATGAGCGCAAGTCCCAGACGGTTTTTCGCCTTTAGCATCAGACCGAAATGGTCGCCGCAAAAGCCCAGCTTGTTCGTTTTCTGCCGCACGTCGGGCTCCATCATGGACGCGCCGAGAATCAGGTCGATCTCATTTTCCTCTAATTTCTTTTTCAAAAGGCAAAAGGGACAGCCTTTTTTCGCGTCGTCGCGGCACTCCTCAAAAGCTTCGTTTATAGGTATGGTATAGATAGTTTCAAGCATTGATTTTATCTCCTGTTTATTGTATAATAAAAGCATGGAATATACATATGAAAACGGTATAATCACCGTAAAAGGACTGAAAAATTATAAAATAAGCCAGATTTTCGACTGCGGACAATGCTTCAGATTTAATGAAAATCCCGACGGCTCGTGGTCAGGCATAGCGTTTGCAAAGTATATCACCCTGTCGCAGACAGACGATATGCTGACAATTCACGGAATAACAAAAAACGAATTTGAAAACAATTTTCGCCGCTTTCTCTGCCTCGACTGCGACTATGACGAAATACGCGCAGATATCGCGCGGCGTTTTTCGGGCGATAAAACCATGAAAGAGGCGATGAACCTCGGCGAGGGAATACGCATATTACGGCAGGAGCCGTGGGAATGCGTATGTTCTTTCATAATATCTCAAAACAACAACATTCCGAGAATTAAAAAAATTATAGAAGAAATATCCCGAAAATTCGGAGAGAAAATCGGTGACGGCAAATATGCGTTTCCTACCGCACGCGCCCTGCGCGAAGCAGGCGAAGAGAAAATCTTTGAGTGCCGCACGGGTTTTCGCGCAAAGTACATTTACGACGCCGCCTGCAAGGTGGAAAGCGGAGAATGCGCCCTGCCTTTAATAGAAAAAATGACAACCGCCCAAGCGATAGAATATTTAGAGAAAATCAAAGGCATCGGATTGAAGGTCGCCTCATGCGCCCTGCTCTTCGGCTTTGACAAAACCGACGCCTTTCCCGTTGACGTGTGGATGAAACGAATAATCGACGAGTATTACGGGGGAGAGCTTGACATACCGTCCCTCGGGAAATACGCAGGCATCGCACAGCAGTACCTATTTTATTATATCAGATATAAACCGAGCGCATAAAGGTTTGAAAGGGTATTGTCCCATACTGCTTCTAACTGCTCATTTGAAAAAACACAACCGAACGCATAAAAATCTTTTAAGACAACCGAGCGGCATCCACCGCTCGGTTTTTGTTTGTTTTCAAATGTCGGGAGAAAATCATTTCTGCCCTGCATGGCATACTAAAACATTCCGCGGCAATATCCGAGCGCGCAATGTACGAACGCACAATGTCCGCGAAAATTTCACAAACGAGTTTTCAGCTCTGAAGCAAACCTGACGAAAGACCGTCAGCTGTTCAGCATCAATTATCCAAGCACAAGCTCGCCGAAATAGGAGGGCTCGTGGAATGACGGCTTTTCCGTTTTGACCTCGTTCCACATGCCGTAGCAAAGCTGTTCGCACTCGTCGCCGCACTTATAGAAGTTGCCGGTGAAAATAGTACCCTTTTTCATCTCGAGTCCCGTCAGCTCTTCAAACGCTTTCTTTGAAAATACGATAAGTACGCTCCACTTGTCTTCTGATATTTCGGGAGTAACGGTCGGCACGTCTGTCACCTTGTCTATACTCTGTCTGCTGCCGGGAGCTCCGCAGGAGGTATGCTGCGTTCCGAGGGGATTGCACTCACAGTTGCAATATGCCTCTCCGTCGCCCGAGAAGAAAAACTCAAGGCAGGAATCGTTGCATACCATATCCATAAACTCGGTGAGAGTCGCACGCGGATTTTTCTCATACGACGTCATCTTAACGCAAAGTCCCTCGTCACACCAAACGCCCTGGGCATATGTGAGCGGTTTGTATTCATAACCCCAGCCGAATTTATCTATATTCGCCTTTTCCACCTTGTCCCAATCCACCTTGTCGAGCGATTTGTAATGGGCAAATTCATATCTCATAGTAGCCTCCTCATAATTAAAGAAAGATAAAAGTCTCAAAATAACATAAACACCGACTGCGACCTGCATAATATAATATATCACATTTTCGGTGATGCTGCCTGAAGTAAACGAATAAATACACATGGGAACGCTGAAGGTGCAGACGAAAAATACTGTCAGCGCCGACATGACATAATAGTAACGCGCCTTTGAGATACCCAGAATACATCTCACCTCACAGCAAATATACAAGGCTATGGAAATAAGAGTGAGCATACCTAAAATACGCACGGGATTTCTTAAGGGATAGCTCTTGTCATAGTAAACGGATATCGCACGGAAAATATGCCACATCACGGCAAAGGAGCCGAGAATCGCGCCGACATACGCATTCGGCCGGCGAACCACGCTCACATAGACGAAATATGCTCCGCAGGGCAGGGCGGTTATCAGCGAGGCGACAAATATTATTTTCGCGGCAGGAGTATTATCAATTTCAGGCAGCATAAATGTGATGAAAAACATCGCCACGGCGAAAAATCCCGAAACCGAACCGAAGAAAGAACCTAACGGTGACTGGGGAGGAAGGCGGTGAGCATGCTTGCTCTTTTTTTCACAGAAAAACAAACCTGAAAAAATAATGATTACCGAGACCGCGACAAATCCGTAAAATACGCTTGCCGCCATACCCCTTTTGTAAAGAAGCGTATCCGCTTCAAAACAAAATGTGAACATCACGGAATTAAATATCATCGCCGCGCAGGAAAGAATAAACGCCGCAATCGTGTAAATTTTTGTTTTTGTATTCATAATAACTCCTTATACCTTTCGTAACCGTATAATGCGTTTATAGCTTCAAGCATAGCTCCCGAAGAAAGATTTACGGGCAGTCCCATTTTTTTCAGCAGCTCTTTTCGCCTTTGTGAAGAGCCGTCCGCACCTAAAAGACCGTCGGCATACAAATCCGCTTTGGTAACCTCTCTGCCTTTCGGCGTCTTTTCCTCAAAAGGCTTAAAAAGCTCGCGCAGCACGTCCGCGTCCACTCCTTCTACTCCGAGATAACCCTCGGCGGAGGCGGCGTTTTTCCGCCTTTCCTTGCCTTTTATACAAGGCACATACAGGTTGATAATATTCTCGCTTTCGAGTATTCCCCTAAAGAAATTGCGGATTACCAGACCTGCGCCGTCCGGGTCTGTAA
>CAMGCN010000126.1 GCA_946040935.1 uncultured Clostridia bacterium
GAATTACAGACGGTACAAGGGTACAATCGAAATCTTCGTTTGCCCATCGTTTCGCCGGCCTAAACCGAAGAGATAATCCTGTCTGCCGTAAAACAGGGAATTTCGGTACTTTTGGGATTATCGGCGTTGAAATTCCCGATATTCCGAGTGTGTTTCAAAGAATCACGGGAAAAATTTATCCGCAAGTCCCGTTTGGGCAGGATTATCTTCTGTTTATCCATACGGATATATTTTATCACTTTTTTTGTCGGATGTAAAGGCTTTTCGTCAAATAAAAGCGCCCCCTTTTTATCCCAAAGAGAGCGCAACTTTTGCATAATCTGTAAGATTGACCTTTCCGTCGCCGTTAACGTCGGATAAATAACCGTTTTCTCCTTTTTCCGAAAGACAATAAGCCTTTATACATTCAAGGTCTTTCTCGTTTACCGTGCCGTCGATATTACAATCGGCGGGCGACAGATTTCTTCTTTCGGAGGTGACAGTGTGACTTGTAGATTCGGCATAAGTCATATTACGGATTTCAAATTCCGAATCGACAAAAACATACGATTCATATTCGTTTTCGGCAGAAACATAAAAGCGGTATTTTCCCGGCGAAAAATGTTCAAAATACGTGTCCTCGTCAATCGTGCCGATAGAAAATGTCGTCCCCTCGGGATTAAAGTCTCCTCCTGCGAGAACATTTCCCTGCAAATCCGTTATTTTCGCACTGACCGACAAAAGAGGCGAAGAATAGGAAACTATCGATCCGATAAGGTCAAAGCCCTGATGATAGCACCAGACATCGGGCACGCTTATGCCGCTTACGGCTATTGTTGTTATGTTGGAGATTTTCTTTACATTTTCCGCATTAATCCACATACCGCCCTCTATCTTATACCAACGCGAACCGTCCTCTCCTATGTAAGCACCGCGCACATTAAAGCAGTCGCCTGCCGCAGCCGAGCCCCCTACTGTGTCTTCCCCGTTTAGATTATAAGCCGGAATCATATTGATATCACAGTCTTCCTTCACTTCATATACCGCATACAGCACCTCTGAAGGAGTAAAGTGTGCCTCTTCCGCACCCTCAAAATGAACGGCGCCGAGCAAAGTCCCGTTCGTTTCCGAATATATATTGAGAAATTCGTCCACAGGCTGTTTTATGATATGTCCTGCCTTATACAAAAACTGATCAAACGTATCTGCATAGTAGACATATCCGTCATATATACACCAGATATATACGACATGCCCGGACGCGACAAAATCGTCGTTTCCCAGTTCCCACGACAAAACGACATTGAAAATCGGGTATCCTCCGTATTCGTAAATAAGGTCATAAAGGCAGTCCGGACCGGGATATTTCACCTGTTTATACCCGTAGTCTGTCACGGCGCCGTCGTCGAGTCCAGCAAACCAATCAAAGCCGTCGTCATATCCAAAGGAATTATGCCCGCGATATATATATCCTATATTGTTCAGCTTGAGCTGGTCGTTAGTCCACTCGGCGCATCCGCCGTCCCAATACTCGTCATGATAAACCATCCATAAAATATCGTTGCACTTTTCCTCCATGCTTTTTTCAAGTTCGGAAAGCTCGGACGGAGTATAGTAGGCAGCATTTACGCGCAGAGGAGCGCGCAGAAAAGACGCCGTACACAAAAGCGCAAGGCAAAAGGATATTATACGCAAAGAAAATTTCACTCTGTCCATTCCGACACTTTTTTCGAATAGTTTTCTATCTTCTTATCAGCCAAAGCAGTAGTATCCGCGTGCAAAAGCAGATAAACTTTGATTTTCGGTTCTGTTCCCGACGGGCGTATTACAACGACATTATCATTTTCCGTCTTGTAATAAAGCACGTTCGACTCGGGAAGGCCTGTATCTCTCTCTTTTCCGCTTACAAGGTCGGTGATTTTTCCCGATAGGTAGTCTCTGACTTCAACGACCTTTTCACCGTCGAACTCTTCGGGAGGACATGCGCGGAGTCTATCCATCAGCGCCTTCATTTTTTCGAGTCCGTCAAGGCCTTTCATGTATATATTCTCGGTTTTTTCACGGAAAACGCCGTACTTTTCATACAGGGCGTCCATAGCGTCAATCAGCGTCATGCCTTTTGTTTTGTAATAAGCCGCCATTTCACATACAAGCATAGTTGCAACGACCGCGTCTTTGTCACGCGCGTGAGTACCCTTCAGATAGCCGTAGCTTTCCTCATATCCGAAAATGAACGAGCCGTGTCCCGACCTTCTTTTTTCTTCGATAACGCCGCCGATAAACTTAAATCCCGTCAGGACATTATACAGCTCGACGCCGTTTTTCTTGCATATTTCGCTCACCATTTCGCTTGAAACTATCGTCTTTACCGCGTAAGGCTCGGGGGGCATTGTACCCGTTTCTTTATATGCGGTGATTATATAATCAAGAAGCAGCGCGCCCATCTGATTTCCCGTCAGCACCTCAAAGCCGTTTTTGCCGCGCGCCATAGCGCCCATACGGTCGGCGTCGGGATCTGTCGCTATAATAAGGTCGCAGCCCTTTTCTTCCGCCATGTCTATACCGAGCTTGAATACTTCGGGAAGCTCGGGGTTTGGAAAAGGAGTAGTCGGAAAATCGCCGTTCGGACTCATCTGCTCACCGACTGTATAAAGTCCTTTAAGTCCGCATCTTTTAAGCACCTCGGGAACAATTCTATAACCTGTTCCGTTAAGAGGAGTGTATACTATCTTATAGTCCTCGCCCGCATTCTTTACCGCCTCGGAGTTTACCCTCTCGGACATGATGCGTGATATGAATTTTTCGTCTGTTTCTTCGCCGATGAGAACTATCTTTCCGTCTTTAACCGCACCGTCAAAATCACACAGCTTTACGCCCTCGAAAATGTCGGTTTTTTCAATGTACGCGGAAACGGTTTCGGCCTGCTCGAGGGATATCTGAGCGCCGTCTTCCCAATATACTTTATATCCGTTATACTCTTTCGGATTATGCGAAGCGGTAATATTTATTCCGCCGATTGCGCCGATTTCCCTAATCGCAAAGGAGAGCAGAGGGGTGGGGTGAATGTCCTCAAAATAATATACCTTTATTCCGTTTGCCGCAAGTACACGAGCGGTTATTTTTGAAAACTCATATGAGTTGTTGCGTGAATCGCGGCATACAACTACGCCCCGCTCTTTGCCGCCGCGCTCGAGAACGAGATTTGCAAATCCCTGGGTTGCCCATGCAACGGTATATTTATTCATGGCGTAAAGTCCTGCGTTCATAGTTCCGCGAAGCCCTGCCGTTCCGAAAGACAGGGGCGAGAAGAAACGGTACTCCTTTTCCTCTTCACTAAGCGAAGCAAGCTCCCTCTTTGTCGCCTCGTCAACTTTATCACTTGACATCCATTTTTCATAGTTTTCTTTGTACGTCATTATATCCGCCCTCCGTATAAATTTTCTTGAATTATTCTCCCTCGTACTTCATTAGCGCAGTTGCGAGCTGGTCGGGACATGACGTAGGCTTAAAGCCGCATTTTATTCCCTTAAGTCTTTTAATGACCTCTTCTGTTTTCATTCCCCGGCATAGCGCCGCAACACCCTGTGTGTTGCCGCTGCAGCCTCCCACAAATTTAACGTCGGTCACAATTCCGCCGTCAACCGTTATAATAATTTCTCGCGAGCAGGTACCGCTCGTTTTGTAGCTGATTGTTTCCATTTTGCCGCTCCTTGTTTTTATGAAACTATAAAATAATCATACAGAGATGTTCTTTACGCCGGAAATACTCCCGTTATAATACACAAATCCGTTCTTATTATGATACGACTATCGATATCTCTCCCGATGAAAGAATATCCCTCTCCCCGTTTTCCTCAACTGCAAGGTTGCCGTTTTCGAGTATTTCTTTTGCGACGGCGCGGTGCTCCCGTCCGTCCTTATTGTAGACTATCTCTCTGCCGAGAATAAAGCAAAGCTCCCTGTACTCGCGAAGAATCTCAAAGATATCAAAAGAATCATAAAGCTCGTCAAAGCAATTTATAACCTTTGCCGCCACCTCGCCTGCACGGGCGGATATGCCGGCCTCTTCGAGCGAGACGGCAATATGGCGAATTTCTTCCGGATACGCCGTCTTCTTTAAGTTTATTCCTATTCCTACGATAATATCCCGGCTGGTGCGCGCCTCGGCGTCGAGCGTTACCTCTGTAAGTATGCCGCACACCTTTTTTTCTCCGAGATAAACGTCGTTCACCCACTTGACCTGTGCGTCCGCACCGTAGGCTGTCTCTTATACACATCTGACGCTGCCGACGAAGGCTTAGGTGTA
>CAMGCN010000127.1 GCA_946040935.1 uncultured Clostridia bacterium
TATCCGCCGCAGGCTTTGTGCGTTCGGCTGTCTTTTGGTATAGTTTTTGAGAGTTTTTAGGGCACTTTTTTCAAAAAGTGCCCTAAATGGGGTTTGGGGCAAAGCCCCGATTTGTATTCCCGATTTGTATTTCTCAAGATTCTAAAGCGAAAGCGCCTCTCAACTTTGTTGAGAGGCGCTTATCAATAGGAAATTTTCTCTTTGTGAGCACTTGAAAAAATCGCTCTTTATTTACTCTTAAGCTCTGCGAGGATATCGGCGAGGAGCTCTTCCGTTGTGGGCGGCTTGGGTTTTGCCGCCTCTTCCGCTTTTTTCGCTTCTTCCTCGGCGATTTTCTTTGCGTTCACTTTCGCGCTTACTTTGTTTACGACCTTTATCATAACAAAGATAGAGAGGGCTATTATAACAAAATCAATAACATTCTGAATGAACGCGCCGTAGTTGATTGCGTTTTCTTCGGAAAGGACGATTTTCAGAGAGGAAAGGTCGACATTTCCTGTTAAGATACCGATAAGGGGAGTTATGATGTCGGCAACGAGGCTTGAAACGATTTTTCCGAACGCACCGCCTATGATAACGCCGACCGCCATGTCAACGACGTTGCCTTTCATAGCAAACGCCTTAAATTCTTCAAAAAACTTTTTCATAATTATGTCTCCTTCGAATAAGCAATACTAAAAAGTTCCCGCGCTCTTTCCATCTGTCCGGATAAAAAGAGATGACCGAAAAGCGCTTCCATTCCCGTGGCTCTGCGGTATTCAGTGACAGAGGCGCTCTTTGGGGCGCTTATACCGTGGGCGTTTCTTCCGCGCCTGTAAAAATCGGTTTCCTCTTGGGTGAGCAGGGGCAGAATGTTTTCAAGCGCTGTGCTTTGGTTTTTAGCCGTGACAAAGTTTCTCGCCATCCGGTTAAGCTCACCTACATTGGTAATTCCGCTCGAAAGCGCCTTTTCACGTACCAAAAGCTCGATAACGGCGTCCCCCATATAAGCGAGGGACAGGCCGTTTAATTCATTTGACGATTTCACCGTAGCAAGCGCCGAAAGCACACGCCGCGTTTGACTCGTCTGTGTCTATGTGCATGGCGAGAGCGAAGGTGGGCTTTACTCTGATAACGACGTCGCCGAAAATGAGGCTTCTGCCGTTTGAGTCTATTTTAACGCTGACGACATCCTTATCCGCTACGCCGAACTTCTCTGCGTCTTCCGGCGTCATATGTACGTGGCGCTTTGCCGCGATAACGCCTTCTGTGATTTCCACTTCGCCGCAGGGGCCGACAATCTTGCATCCGGGAGTGCCGGCTATGTCGCCGCTCTCACGAACGGGTGCGGAGATTCCGAGAGTTCTCGCGTCGGTGAGGGAAAGCTCAACCTGTGTTGAAGGTCTTGCAGGTCCGAGGACGATGACATTTGCTATTTCGCGCTTGGGGCCTACCACCGTGACTCTTTCTTCACACGCGAACTGACCGGGCTGACTTAAGTCCTTTTTGTGGGTGAGTGCCGCGCCTTTTCCGAAAAGGGTTTCTATATCCTTTTCGCAGAGGTGGACGTGTCTTGCCGAAGTTTCGACAATAAATTTGTTATCCATTGTTTGTTACCTCTTTTGTTGTGTTTTTTCCATTCAAGTATATCACAACTGACGGAAAAAGTAAATAAATGGGCTGAAAAAATCAAATTTGCTCTCTTTTCGTCAGTTTTCAGTCGGGAAAAAGTCAAATGTGAAATCGACTGTCTTTTCGTCGAACTTGTATTTGTCGGGAAGCTCCGGGCCGCATGAGTTACTTCCGAGGCCCGAGTTTTTGAAGTCGATTCGCAGATAGGTGAGGGACGGGTCGGGAAGCTCGTTTACATGCTCGGCGTTTTGTATTTCGTTCGGCGTATAGCGTGAAATGTTTGCTTCAAAGTCGCCCTCAAAGCGCAGTCCGCCTATTTCCAACCATTTGCACCCTATGTGGTTGCCGTGCTCCTGGGGACGGACGTAGGGTACATACTCCCTGTCCGCGTCGCTGTTATATACGCCCGTGAGAGCGCATGCCTGCATATCCGAATAGCACTCGCCCGGGCCTTTGCCGTAGTAGGTGAATTCCTTGTTTTTGCGAAGCATGGGAAAATCTACGCCGACTCTGGGAAGAAAGAATACCTTTTCGCCGATGTCGCCGTGCAGCTTTACATTTACTCTGCCGTTTACATCTATCGTATAGTCAAGCGTGTAGTGCATGAGCGGCATACGCGAAACGCCTGCAAGCGACCCTCTCATACTTATCCTGCCGTTGTTTGCGTTTATCTCATATACTTTGTTAAAGAGGCAGTCTAAATTTTCGCCCGACCAGTTATCGAGGTTCAGCCAACGGTGTTTTATACCGCGCTCGTTGTCGATGACGGCGCGGAATACGTTTACATGTACAACGCCTGAAAGCTTTTCCTCGCCTGCTACCGTTATCGAATCGAAGCCTCCGAAATGCTTGTCGAAGCGGTAGGAGAAGCCGTCGCCCGAAGCATAAATGTAACGCTTGTCTTCGCGAAGCTCGCAGGGTGGGAAGATTTGGGTATTCTTTTTTGCCGAAGTGTAGGGAATCTCACATTCGAGAGTGCCTGCGTTTTCGCCCGAGGGACGGGTGAGTGTGACTCTGCAGAATGCGCCGTACTCGCATTTCAGGTCTTTCGGCACGGGTATCTTATCTTGCTCGCCGGGCTTGGCCGTAAGGGATATTTTGTTTTCGCTTATTATCTTTCCGTCGCAAACAACGGAATATCTTATTTCACATTCGGAGAAATCAGTAAATGCAAAGAGGTTTTTGACTGTCACCTTGCCGTTTTCGTATTTTATACGGAAGGGGGCGTATGCCGCCTTAACTTCAAGACTTCCCGACTTGAGCGTGCGGTCGTGGAATACCATGCCGTCGCAGCAGAAGTTTTCGTCGTGAGTTACGTCGCCGAAGTCGCCGCCGTAGCAGGGAACGCCGTCTTTATACGCCACGTGGTCAGCCCACTCCCATACACAGCCGCCTATTGTCCGCGGAGTGTTGTTTATAAGCTCCCAATAGTCCCAAATTCCTCCCGGACCGTTGCCCATAGCGTGCGCGTACTCGCATAAAAATACAGGGACGCTTTTTTCCTTTGCAAAACATTCCAGGTCGCCTAAACTTGGGTACATCCATGAGAAGACGTCGCTGTGCCCGTCTATCCCTGCTCGGCAGGCGTCCTCACAGTGGACAAGGCGTATATTGTCGCGCGCTTTTATCCACTTTATCATTTCATAGTGGTTCTCTCCGTGCGCGCTTTCATTTCCCGTTGACCACATGATTATTGAGCAGTGATATTTATCTCTTTCGTATGCGCGGGCCATTCGGGAAATAAACTCGTTTTTCCACGCCGCATTACCCGCAGGCCATTCGTCGCAGATGTCATAGCGGTAACTCTGTGAGGCGTAACGGCGTATGAAGCCGTGAGTTTCAAGGTCTGTTTCGAGTACTACATAAAAGCCCATTTCATCGCACAAATCGAGAAAATACGGCATGGGCGGATAGTGTGATGTTCTTATACAGTTGATATTAAGCTCTTTCATGAGCTTCAGGTCTTTTACCGTTTCCTCATATGTCATCGTCCAGCCGCCCGTGGGGCTGGTGTCGTGGTGGTTTACACCTCTTAATTTGACCGAAACACCGTTTATGAGCAGTCTTCCCTCGGCGTCTGTACCTATGGTGCGAAGACCTGCGCGGCGGCGTATAATCTCGCCGTTCTTTTCAAATGTGAAATTGTAAAGGTATGGTTTTTCGTCGTTCCATAAAACAGGGTGTTCAACAGGAACTTTTACCTCTCCCGAAAGCTCACCTTTGAATATAACCTTGTCTTTGTCGGTAACAGTCAGGGTGCAGTCTGTATCTGCCGTTACCGTGAAGGTATCTGAATCAGAGGTGATATTGAAATCACGCAAATGTCCTGTCGGCCGCGCAAGAAGGTACACATCGCGGAAAAGTCCGTTCAGGCGCAGGCAGTCCTGGTCCTCGAGGTATGATGTGCACGCCCACTTGTATACTTCTATTAATAGGCTGTTTTCACCCGATTTTACCTTGTCGGTGATATCAAATTCCGACTGAAGGTGATTTCCGGTGGTGAATCCTACGTACACACCGTTCAAAAATATCCTCGCGCAGGATGAAGCGCCCTCGAGAACGAGGTAGCACTTCATTGTGTCATTTGACCAGTTGAATTTTCTGCGGTATACGCCC
>CAMGCN010000128.1 GCA_946040935.1 uncultured Clostridia bacterium
GTGACTGTGAGCGAAAGCGGTTTCGCATATATAGACAGTGGTGATTTATATATTCTTTTATACAGATACAGAGCGCCTGACGAAAATATGTGGATAGTATGTGACGTCAGCACCTTTTATGATGAGTATGACGAAAAATACAGATTCCATTCCGAAGATATGGACGTCGAAAAGGAGCTTTTATCAAAAGGATTTGTTCCCTTATCAGAAAACAAAGATGACGTTGCCGATACCGACACTGACTCTTCAGATGAAAACGTTAATATAGCGCATGACGCACCGAAAAAGAGCAATCCGACAAATATCATTCCGTGGGTGATTTGCGGGATTGAAGCCGTCGCCATAATCGCGCTTGTCATCGCACTTGTTCTCAAAAAAAGTAATAAAATACGGGCAGCCGAAAACAAAAATATTTTTTCAGAGTAGAATGATAACAATATAAGAATACTAATCGGCTAATAACTAAAAGGAGAAATAAAATGAAAAGACTAACCGTACTGTTAACCGTATTTGTCATTTTAAGCCACATATCAATTTGCTCATTTGCTTTCAAAGCAACACCTAATGAACAATCTGCTTATAGCTTTGCATCAGAGTTTTTAAATAAATACATTTCAAATGTGGATAATATGGCAGATAATGATCTTTCAGATAATAATCTTGCTTATTTTGACAAGTCACCGCAAAAAATAAACGAAATTCTCGAAAAAGCAAAAGAATACGAAGATGAAATAAGAGATAACCACCTCTATAGCTTTTACGAGAATAGTGAAGATTTAGAACCCGATGAAAACGGTACACTACCTACTGCCGACTCTGACAAAAAATCGATTCGCAAACAATATGATAGCACGGCTATAGAAGACATTTTATCTTCATTCCCGGTTTTCATTGAAAAGAAAGCTTCATATATGAAAACTGCTAATTCATCCGACTCCTATAAACCTCATTATAGTTTATCCCCATTGAGTGTGACTGTGAGCGAAAGCGGTTTCGCATATGTAAACTATGTTGAGTGCAATGTCCTTTTATATAGATACATATCAGAGAATAATAAAAAGTGGTTAGTATGCGATGTCTTCAATTTTTATGATGAGTATGACGATGAATACAGATTCCATTCCGAAGATATGGACGTTGAAAAAGAACTTTTATCAAAAGGATACACGCTCGCAACAGACGATGAAATCTCTGCTTATAATTTTTCAATAGATTTTTTGAATATATGCGATTTAATCGTGTCTTTTGAACAAGAAGATTTTAGTTTATCAACTTACACTATCGCTGACCTTGATGACTCACAAAAAAACGAAATAATTGAAAAAGCAAAGGAATACGAAGACGAAATAAGAGATAACCACCACTATCACTTTTATGAGGACAGTAAAGATTTAGAGCCCGATGAAAACGGAGTCTTACCGCCTGCCGGCTCTGACAAAAGACCGGTCTGCAAACAATATGACAGCACGGCGATAGAAGACATTATATCTTCATTTCCGGGTTTCATTGAAAAGAAAATTTCATATATGATGACTGATAAATTACCCGAATCCTATAAACCTTATTATAATTTATACAGGCATTCCCCTCAAAGCGTGACTGTGAGTGAAAGCGGTTTCGCATATGTAAACTATGGTTCGCTCTATATGCTTTTATATAGATACGGAGCGCCGGCTGATGATAAGTGGTTAGTGTGCGACGTCAGCATCTTTTTTGATAGGTATGACGAAGAATACAGATTCAATATCGAAAACACGGACGTCGAAAAAGAGCCATTAGTCGAAAAAGAGCCATTATCAAAAGGATTCATGCCGTGGGTGATTTGCGGAATTGAAACCGCCGCCATAATCGTGCTTGTCATCGCACTTGTTCTCAAAAAAAGAAATAGTATACGGGAAGTCGAAAACGAAAACGAAAGCGAAAAGGAAAACGAAAGCGAAAAGGAGCTGTAAAAGAAGCGCAGAGCATTTATGGGGTTATAGTCCTAATTCACGGCTGTTTTACTATTAAAAAAACATAAAACTCATTAATAAGAAAATCCGCTCTTTCGAGCGGATTTTCTTATTATTTCCCCCAAAAAACTACAAACGAAAATAGCCTCTCGGCGTACACTGCACGCCGTCGGTAGGATTTGCGGCGGCAGCCGCAAACTGGTTTTCGTCCGTTCTGCATGTTTTTCAGTACCTTTAATAACATAAAACAATAAGAGGATGCCCTGCGGTGTTGCACAAAGCATCCTCTTATATTTTATTTACGCCTCTTCGACGACAACCTCTTTTTCAGGTTCGTCCGATACAACTTCGGCCTTTTCAACTTCAACATCTCTGTATCTCTTCATACCGGTTCCGGCAGGAATGAGCTTACCTATCAAGACGTTTTCCTTAAGACCGCGCAAGTAGTCGACCTTACCTTTGATTGCCGCCTCTGTAAGAACTCTCGTAGTCTCCTGGAAGGACGCCGCCGAAAGAAATGACTCTGTCATGATCGAGGCCTTGGTAATTCCGAGGAGAGTAGGTGACGCAACCGCAGGACGGAGTGTAACCTCGCCTGCGTCGATGCGCGCCTGGATTTTTTCGTTCTCTTCGAGAAGCTCACTCTTGTCAACCATAGCGCCAACGAGAAGCGTCGTGTCTCCCGAGTCCTCAACCTTAACTTTTCTCGTCATCTGACGGGCGATAACCTCGATGTGCTTATCGTTGATATCAACCGACTGCATACGGTAAACTCTCTGAACCTCGCGGAGCAGATAGTCGTATGTTTCATCGAGGCCGTTGATTCTCGCGATATCCTGAGGATATTTACTGCCTTCGGTAAGCGCCTGGCCGAGCACTACATGTTCTCCCTCTTTTACGAGGATTCTCGTGCCGTATGCAACCGGGTAGAACTTCTGCTCTCCCGACTCGCTTGTCACGATAACATTTTTCATCTTCTTTATCTCGTCGAAGCTGACAGTACCTGCGACTTCAGAAAGAATTGCGGTTTTCTTGGGTCTGCGCGCCTCAAAGAGCTCCTCGACTCTGGGAAGACCGTTTGTAATATCCGAGCCTGCAACGCCGCCCGTATGGAAGGTTCTCATGGTAAGCTGTGTACCCGGCTCTCCGATAGACTGTGCCGCGATGATACCGACCGCCTCGCCGACATTTACCTTTTTGCTGGTCGCAAGATCGGCGCCGTAGCAGTGTGCACACACGCCGTATTTAGCGTTACACTCAAGAATAGTTCTTATATATACTCTCTCGATTCCCGCGTCGACAATAGCCTTTGTCTGTGCCGCGCTGAGCATATCTCCGTCTTTTGCGAGCACCTCGCCTGTTGCAGGATCCACAACATCGCCGATGATATATCTTCCGAGAAGTCTGTCCTTGAGCGGCTCGATTACATCGTTGCCGTCGGTTATCTGGCTTACCCAGATGCCCTTTGTAGTCTTACAGTCCTCTTCTCTGATTATTACATCCTGAGAAACGTCAACAAGACGTCTGGTAAGGTAACCCGAGTCTGCCGTTCTGAGAGCAGTATCGGAAAGCGCTTTACGCGAGCCTCTGGCCGCCATGAAGTACTCGAGTATGTTAAGTCCCTCGCGGAAGTTACTCTTAACGGGGATTTCAATAGTACGGCCGTTTGCGGCGTACATAAGTCCGCGCATACCCGCAAGCTGACGCATCTGCGTCATGTTGCCTCGAGCTCCCGAGTCAGACATCATCTTGATAGGATTGTATCTGTCAAATCCGGCCTGCAATGCAGTTACGACGTCTTTTGTCGCCTGTTCCCATATTTCGATAACCGCCTTGTAACGCTCATCCTCGGTGAGTTCGCCCCTCTCAAAGTGAGAGGTTATCTGCTCAACCTGATGTTCGGCATTGGCGATTATATCACCTTTATCTTTAGGAATCTGAACGTCCGCAACGGAAATAGAGATCGCCGCTTTGGTAGAGTACTTGAATCCCATCTCCTTGATACTGTCAAGCACACGGGCAGTCACGGCGGAACCGTGAATCTTTATACATCTGTCGACTATCTCGGCGAGGTCTTTCTTTTTGACGGTAAAGGTGATTTCAAGGTCGAACGCTTTTTCGGGGTCGCTTCTGTCGACATATCCGAGATCCTGCGGGATCTGGCTGTTGAAAATTAGTCTGCCCATAGTCGCGTCAACGATTTTGTGGCGAATCTCACCGTCGATTTCCTTTTCGACTCTTATTTTAATAGGAGCATGA
>CAMGCN010000129.1 GCA_946040935.1 uncultured Clostridia bacterium
CGTAGCGTCTCGTGGGCTCGGAGATGTGTATAAGAGACAGCTCGTCTTCCGAGTATACGGGGATACCGTTCTTTTCGAGCAGATCTACCGTGACGCCGTTTCCGTCGCGCATGCCGCCGGTAAACGTCCCGTCGTAAACGCGGCCTTTACCGCATGACGGACTTTTTGCTTTGAGGATTGCAAAATCGACGTTGTTTAACTCTGATAAGTACAGGGCGGTTTGTGCTCCGCGCATATATTGCTCGGTAACATCCTTTCCCTCTTTTGAAATAATCCTGTCGCCTTGAATTTCCGAGGGGGCGCGCGGAGTCGGAAGACCTCCCGCCTGCTCGGGGCAAACCCCGATGAGAGTATGTTCTTTTGCGAGTGAAAGTATTTTGTCGTTCTGACATCCGTCGCCCTTGTATCTGCAAGGGCAGCCAAGCAGACAGTTGCTTACGAGTATTTTAGCCATCAGCTACTCCTTTATGACAAATGCTGTGTGAATTTTATGATATTTTATCATATTTCGCCTACACTGTCAAATAACAATAATAAATGAGATAATCGAGGTAATTATGCAAGATTTTTTGAAAAATGTGACGATATTCGACCATCCGCTCATAAAGCATAAGGTCACTCATCTCTGTGATGTAAACACAGGGTCGAAAGAGTTTTCCGAGATAGTAAAAGAGATATCCATGCTCATGGGATATGAAGCGCTTAAAGATTTGAAGACGAAAGACGTAACTATAAAAGCGCCTCTTATGACTTTTGATTCTCCCGTTCTCGCCGAGGATTTCACAATAGTGCCGATACTTCGCGCAGGTCTCGGAATGATTGACGGTTTACGTGCTCTTTCTCCTACGGCGAAGGTGGGACATATTGGACTTTACCGTGACGAAGAAACGCTAAAACCCAAGACTTACTATTTCAAGATGCCGGTTGACGTTGCAGACGGACAGGTTATAATAGTTGATCCGGCTCTCGCCACGGGCGGAAGCGCCGAGGCGGCGATAACCTATATGAAAGAGTGCGGATGCAAGAACATTAAGTTTATGTGTATCATTTCTTCCGAGGTCGGCATTCGTCTTCTTGCAGAGAAACATCCCGACGTTCCGATATATACGGCAAAGTATGTCGAGGGACCCCTTAACGAAAAGGGATATATTTATACCGCGTTCGGTGACGCCGGCGACCGTGTGTGCGGAACATGCAGCTATAAACCCGAACAGTGATTTCGGTCGTTCGGAAAAATGCGGATATTTGCCTGCACCCGTTATGGCTAAAGGTTATAAAAAGAGTAATTTTATATATAAAAAGACCGCGTGAGAGCGGTCTTTTTGTATTTTTGTCGTATTGACGAAGCGTTCTTTGGCTGATATAATATATTAATAACGCATTTTTAAGGAGATATATGTTATGGATAAGCTAAAGGTCGGTGTTATCGGCGCAACGGGAATGGTAGGTCAGCGTTTTCTCACGTTGCTTGAAAATCACCCGTTTTTTGATGTAAAATGTCTTGCCGCTTCGGCACGCAGCGCCGGCAAAACATATGAGGAAGCATTGGGCGGCCGTTGGAAACTGAAAATTCCCATGCCTGAAAAATACAAGAAAATGACTGTAATTGACGCGTCGGATATTGAGACCGTGGCGTCGCTCGTTGATTTCTGCTTCTGTGCGGTTGATATGAAAAAGGACGAGATAAAGGCGCTTGAGGAAGCATATGCAAAAGCGGAGGTGCCGATAGTATCCAATAATTCGGCAAACCGTAATACGCCTGATGTTCCTATGGTTATTCCCGAGATAAACGACGCACATCTCGAGATAATAAACGCACAGCGCAAAAGACTCGGTACAAAGCGCGGCTTTATCGCCGTTAAGCCTAACTGCTCTATTCAGAGTTACGTTCCTGCGCTTACCGCGCTTGCAGAGTTTGAGCCTGTCGAGGTGGTAGCTACAACATATCAGGCTATATCCGGCGCAGGAAAGACGTTTGAAAGCATGCCTGAAATTCTCGATAATGTTATCCCCTATATTCCCGGCGAGGAGGAAAAGAGCGAGCAGGAGCCGCTCAAGATTTGGGGACATATTGAAAACGGCGAGATAGTCAAAGCAAATTCTCCCGTTATCACGACACAGTGCCTGCGCGTACCTGTATCTGACGGTCACGTTGCCGCTGTTTTCGTAAAATTCAAGAAAAAGCCTACCGTTGAGCAGATTCTCAATGCATGGAAAAACTATGAGGGCGAGCCTCAACGTCTCGGTCTGCCCAGCGCACCCAAGCAGTTTATCACATATTTTGACGAGCCGAACAGACCTCAGCCTGCGCTTGACCGTGATGTTGAGAGAGGAATGGGCATATGCGTAGGCAGACTGCGCGAGGACGCGCTTTACGACTATAAGTTTGTAGGTCTTTCTCATAACACTCTTCGCGGTGCGGCAGGCGGCGCTGTCGAAATTGCCGAACTTTTAACCGTCAAAGGTTATCTTACCGCAAAATAAAAAATATCCTGTTAAAACTGAAATTAACCCCAAAAGTTTGTGACTCTTGGGGTTAGTTTTATTAATATCGGCATATTTTTTATTTTAATCTGGCGAGAGTTTTGATTCCCTCGGCTATTTCTTTGGCACAAATTTCCGCTTCTTCTTTTGTGTTGTTTTCACAAAGACTTATGCGTATTGTGCACTCTGAATCTTTTTTTGACAGACCGAATGCCTCAAGTACCCGGTTCTCTTTCGCCGCACGGGAAGAGCACGCAGACCCTGCAGACACGTAAATACCCTTGAGCGAGAGATAATGAAGCATGGTTTCACTCTTTATGTTCGGCAGGGTACAACTGATAATGTGAGGCGCCCGTGCCGGCGGTTTGTTGATTTTAGCGATATCTGACAGCTTGCTTTCGAGATAATCTCTTACCTCGGTGATATTTTGTGCTTTTTGTATAAATGAGTCTTTCGCCGCGGCGACCGCCCCGCCGAACCCTACCGCACAGACGGTATTTTCCGTTCCCGAACGCAGTCCGTATTCCTGTCCGCCGCCGTGAATTATCGGAGTTATCGATTTTTTCTTGATAATATCGCTTGAAATGTAAAGTGCGCCCGCGCCTTTCGGACCGTGTATTTTGTGTGAGCTTATAGTCACTAAATCGCAGTGTGATTTTTTGGGCGACAGGGGGATTTTCATATACGCCTGAACGGCGTCGGTGTGAGTTATAACGTCAGGCAGGCGTTTTTTTGCTTCCTTGAATATTTCGGATATATTAAAGACGGCGCCCGTTTCGTTGTTTACCGTCATAACGGATACAAGAAATGTGTCGGGAGATAGCGCCTTTATAAACCTTTCCATATCGAAAACGCCGTTTTTGGTCGGTATTCTTTCCACCTTGTAGTTCTCTTTTTCGAGAGCGCGGGCGGTGTTTTCAATACAGGGATGCTCGGCATCGGATATTATTATTTTGCCGCCGCGGAAACGGGATTTAGAGTGGGCTACTCCGCTTAAAGCGAGGTTGTTTGCCTCGGTTCCCGACGCGGTAAAGACGATTTTGTCGTCTGTTCCCTCGGCGCCGAGAGAGGAGAGGATTATCTCTCTTGCCCGGCTCATCTGCTTTTCGGCGTCAAAGCCTGCTTTGTGAAGCGACGATGGATTGGCGTAGAGTTTAGTAATCATGGTTTCCATCGCCTCGCGCGCGCTTGCACATATTTCCGTTGTCGCGCTGTTATCAAAGTATATTTCTTTCATTTCAGCTCTTAAATGAGAAGTTTTCGAGCATCTTTTCAGCGTCCGGCAGGTATTTGTCGTATTTGTCGGGCGACGCCGTGTAGGTAAAGATGTATACTATACCGCTCTTTATGCACACGACCTGCATATATTTCGCCTCAACCCCTGTCACCTTTCCCGTGTAAACAAATTTTTTGGCGGCGTGAGAATCGAGCAGAGTTTCATCTCTTGATTCAATGTTGAAGTCTTCGTAAACGCTCGCGAATTTTTCCGTGTATTCATTAAAATATTCGTCCGCGCTTTGAGACTTGTTTTCTAAAGTTGCGGCCATTAAAGATACGTTTACAAGTATCGAATCGGAGTACTTTGCCGTGGCAACTCCCGTTGATGTTTCGACCTTCCAGCTGTCGGGCACGAAGAAGTTATAGTCCATATCCTCGCTCGACGCACTCTGCATACCCTCCGGCTCGTCCGCCGACTTGGTCC
>CAMGCN010000130.1 GCA_946040935.1 uncultured Clostridia bacterium
CAATTTCATGATATCCGTCCTTCCGCTTACCGATAACATCAAGAAAAAGATTGATTTTTGCAGGCGCCTTGATAATATAAGTATCCATATTTATCCTCGTATATGTTGATTTATTTAATTATAAATGATTATTTTTCAAAAAGCAACACTATGATATATTGACAGGATTTTCAAAACATAGTAAAATGTACTTGAGGTAAAAATAAATGAAAATTGACTTTAACAAAAAATATACGACTGTCGCATTTTATGCTTTTGTAGTAATTTCGCTGTCGGTGGTACTTGTTTTTGCGTTTGTAAATGCGTCCTTTGTTAAAAGCGCGCTCTCTTCTCTGCTTAAAATCTTCTATCCGATAATTTACGGCCTTGTTTTAGCGTATCTGATAAATCCTATTTACAAGTTGGCATATAATAAGGTTTTTGCGGATGTCGGCAGAAAAAAGAGCAAAACAAAGCTACGTCGCACCCTTTCAATAACATGCACTTATATCTTTGTTTTTGCTGTTGTTTCGGGATTTGTCGCAATAATTGTGCCTCAGATTATTGCAAGCTATATGTCGCTTCAGGAACAGGTTAAGAAATATATTGTTGACGCTTCGGGCTGGGTTAATGAAATAATTGCTTCTTCCGGTATTTTTGACGGTCGCTTTGATATAAGTAAATATTTCAATATATCCGAGCTAACTACCTATTTGCAAAAAATTCTTACAAATTCCTATTCTGCCGTTACAACTCTTACCCCTTATGTTATTTCTATTCTTTCGGGAGTTTTTACGAGCGCGCTTAATTGGATAGTCGGAATAATTATTTCTATATATCTTTTGGCATCTAAAGACGTTCTCAGTGCACAGCTTGAAAAAACAGTATATGCATTCATGAAAAAGAGCAGGGCGAAGGCAATTGTCGATTTTGCGAGAGAGACCGACCAGACCTTTGGCAAGTTCATTCTGGGAAAAATTTTAGATTCCTTGATTATCGGCATACTTACATTTATTATTCTGTCAATCGTAGGTGTTCCGTACAGTCCCCTTGTCTCGCTTATCATCGGCGTAACAAATATTATTCCTTTCTTCGGTCCTTTTATCGGCGCGATACCCAGCGTGTTTATCGTGTTGATAGCCGAACCGAAAATGGCAATTTGGACGCTCATAATAATTATTGTTATCCAACAATTAGACGGTAATATTATCGGCCCGAAAATTATAGGAAATACTACGGGTGTAAGCTCGCTTTGGATTGTTGTTTCCATTATAGTTTTCGGAGGTATTTTCGGAGTTGTCGGTATGATAGCGGCAGTTCCTGTTTTCGCTATAATTTATAAGTATTTCAAAAATTATGTTGAACGGAAATTAGACGAAAAAGGAATGTCTACAAATACTATGGATTACCTGTGTGAAAAACACGGCGACTTGAATGATCCAAATCAAACTGATGATAAAACAACCAAAAAAATATAAAAAGCGCCGACAGGCGCTTTTTTATATTAGTTTTGTTATTTCAAACAAGCTTTTTATCGGAATAATATTTACGTTTTCCGGCTTGAAGTCGAGCACTTCTGCATTTTTATAAGGTAATACTATCGTTGTGAAGCCGAGTCTTGCAGATTCTTTGACTCTTTGAGTGACAGATGAAACAGAACGTACCTCACCTGAAAGTCCTACTTCTCCGAATGCTATTAAATTGTCGGGGATAGGCTTGTCTTTCATAGCCGAATATAGAGAAAAGGCAACGGCAAGGTCTGCTGCTGTTTCATTAAGATTCAGACCTCCTATTACATTCAGAAAAACGTCCACCGTGGAAAGGCGTAATCCTAATCGCTTTTCAAGGACCGCGCATAAAAGATACATTCTGTTGTAGTCGATGCCGTCCGATGTTCGTTTAGGCGCCGAATATGCCGACGGTGCGGTAAGAGCCTGAATTTCGGCGATTATAGGTCTTGTCCCCTCTACTACACATGACGCGCAGTTGCCGGATACATTTTTCGGACGGGATTCCAGCATGATTTCAGATGGGTTGGGTACTTCCTTCAGTCCACGGTCGTACATCTCAAAAACACCTATCTCGTTTGTCGAGCCGTATCTGTTTTTAATAGCTCTTATTATTCTGTATATATGCTGTCTTTCCCCTTCAAAATATAGCACCGCGTCTACCATGTGTTCCAGGACTTTAGGCCCCGCGATAGAGCCTTCTTTATTTACATGACCTACAAGCAAAACCGAAATACCGAAATTTTTTGCAATATTTATATATTTCATTGTAGAGTCTTTTACTTGTGCAACACTGCCGGGAGCCGACGCCACGCTGTCGCTGTACATTGTCTGAATCGAGTCGATAATTATGAAATCAGGCTTTATTTTCTCGGTTGCTTCGATTATCGCGTCTGTATTTGTTTCGGTAAGCAAATACAGGGAATCTCCGCTTACGCCGAGCCGTTTGGCGCGCATTTTTATCTGTCCTTTTGACTCCTCTCCCGAAACATATAAAACAGTTTTGCTTTTGCAAAGAGCTCCTGAAATCTGAAGGAGCAGGGTAGATTTACCTATTCCGGGCTCGCCTGCAAGTAAAACAACCGAACCGCTGACTATTCCGCCTCCGAGAACCCGATCAAGCTCACCGAGACCTGTTTCACTCCTGAAATACTCGGGTATTTCATATTCATCAAATTTGACGACTTCGCTTTCGTACTTTTTTCCGGCGCGAATGTTTTTTTGTTTCGGCTCGTCGCTTATCACATCCTCTATCATGGTATTCCATGATTTGCACTCGGGGCATTGACCGCTCCATTGTGATGACGTTCTTCCGCATTCCGAGCAGATATAAACTGTTTTAAGTCCTTTCATTTATAACTCCGTTCATTATTGCCGCAGATATAACAACTGACAGCTTTTTTTGATAGTCCTCATTTTTCAGATTTTGTAAGTCGCTTGGATTTGAGAGAAAACCGCACTCGATAAGTACGGCGGGGCAGTTGAGATTGTTCAGAACATATATAGCGGATGTAGCCTCTTTTATTTCTCTCTTGTTATCGCTTTGCAGATTTTTTTGTATGGCATTTTGAAATATTTTGGCAAGCTCTTTGCTGTCATTGTTGTTTTTAGAGTAATAAACCTGCGCGCCCTTACATCTTGAATCCGGAAATTTATTCATATGAATGCTGATAAATATAGGGTTTTCATATGAATTTGTAATTTCGACACGTGCCGTAAGATCAGACTGCTTCTTTTTACCGGAAAATTCGCTTGAAGAAAGCATCTTGTCTTCTTCTCTTGTCAGTATAACATTAAATCCGTTAGATTTCAATATTTGCGCCGTTTGACATGCGACTGATAGATTAATATCTTTTTCGAGAGTTCCGTCCGGTGCGACAGCGCCGCCGTCCTCACCGCCGTGTCCTGCATCTATAACAAGAGTTATATCTTTTATTTGTGTACGCGCCTCTATCGGAACCATAGAGCCTGAATGAAATTTTCCGAAACCTATATACATAAAAACGGCGGTTAAAAGAAAAATTAATGAGAACAGGATAAATTTTACAGTAAATTTTATCTCTCGCAAAAACAATCACCGCTAAAATATATGCGAAAAAACAAAACGGCATTACGCCGTATTGTCAGTTTTTACGCTTTTTTTCGGGTATCAGGAGTATTCCTCTCATACCGATGTAATAAAAGAGTGTGGATACTATTATCGCGGGAATGGGAATCAGCAAATAAAAGAACGGATTCATGCCGGCAAAGAGAGTAAGGAAGGGACCGTACATTCCCTGCAGGAAATATGCAATTATTTTGAACGCGTCACGTATTTGCGTTGCGCCGATAAAATGTGTTAATATAATAATGACGGCAAAAAGCAAATTCAGCGAATTTGCAATTAATGATATATAAAGCCCTTTTAACGGCATGGGCGCCGTTCTGCCGCTCGATATTCTGACGCTGTCTTTTGCACCCTCGTCATTCGTTGCCGTAAGAATCAGAAACAGATAAAATATAACGCAGAATATACCGCTGTACAAAAAAATCTTTTCAGATAATTTATAGGTCGAAAGAGATACTATCGCAGAAAAAACATCTATTCCGAGCTGAAATGATATCAAACTCGTAATAATCCGAGAGTTTTCTTTGAAAAATTTTACGATTGGCATTTTACTTTCTCCGTTATTTGTAGTATAATTAATTTATAC
>CAMGCN010000131.1 GCA_946040935.1 uncultured Clostridia bacterium
ACAGTTTTTATATATTATACTCTTTTCTCTGTTTTGTCAATATATTTTCTTGAAAATGGTAGTTTTTTATGCTAAAATCAAGGTATGCCAAGAAAGAATGATATATATAAAGTAAATATAACCGACATTAACAATCTCGGCTTCGGAGTATGCCGCGTTGACGGGATTGTTACATTTGTTTCGGGTGCTGTGGCGGGGGATGTCGCAAAGATTAGAATAATCAAAGTGACAAAAAGCTATCTTGTCGCACGGACAGAGGAGATAATATCCCGGTCGGAATCGAGAATCACGCCCGAATGTCCCGTCTTTTCGTCATGCGGCGGATGCGTCTATTCACATGTAAGTTACGAGAAAGAAAAACTGCTTAAAAAAGAATATGTGAAATCCGCTTTTGTAAAGGCAGGGCTTCCCGATATTAAAGTGCATGATATTTGCACGCCTTCAAATACAAAGCATTACAGAAACAAAGCGCAATATCCTGTCGCGCCCGACTGCACATACGGCTACTTCGCAAGGAAAAGCCACCGAATAGTGAGAATTTCCTCCTGCCCTCTCGTACCGTCGATTTTTGACAAAATAGCAAAAGCGGTTTGCGACTTTCTGAAAGAAAAGAAAATCCCGATATACAACGAGGAAAGACATGAGGGACTTGTCCGTCATATATACATTCGTTCGGGGTTTGAGAGCGGACAAATTATGCTTTGCCTTGTCATAAACGGAACGTCTCTTCCCTTTTCGGACGAGTTTGTCACAAGTATCAGGAAAAAATTCCCCGAAATTGCGACGGTAGTTTTAGACATTAACGACAAAAAGACAAACGTGATACTCGGCGGAAAAATCAAAGTGCTTTTCGGAGAAGGATATATATGCGACACACTTCTCGGAAACAAATATAAGATATCCGCCCTCTCGTTTTATCAGATAAATCCCGTAACCGCCGCTGAAATATACAAAAAGGCGATAGAACTCGCCGACATTAAAAAGGGAGAAAAGGTGACCGACCTTTTCTGCGGTATAGGCACGATTGCCCTGAGCGTTGCAAAGCACACAGAGGCGAGCGGCGTCGTGGGAGTCGAGATAATACCCGACGCGGTCGAAAACGCAAAGGAAAACGCCGAAATAAACAATATAAACAACGCACGTTTTTACTGCGGCGACGCAAACGACAGACACATTGAAGAAAGCGACGTCATTTTCGTCGATCCGCCGAGAAAGGGCCTCGCCCCCGAGCTCATTTCCCAAATAGCGCAAATAGGTGCAAACCGCGTGGTATATGTTTCCTGCTCTGCCGACACCCTCGCCCGTGACTGCGCCCTTTTCGCAAAAGAGGGATACACGACTCATGAGGTCTTCCCGTTTGATATGTTTCCCCGCACCGGCCATGTGGAGTGTGTGCTGCTTTTGTCAAGAAAAGATAAATAAGTGCCGAAAGCCTGTTTTCGGATGATTTTTTCAATTCGGAAGATTTCCGACAGCGGCAGCCCGGCTTTTTACCGTACGCCGGACAGCGGAATAGTTATTGTCAAAGGAATTAATCATGGAGTTTATAACTGAAAGATTGATACTTCGTCCGTGGAAAGATGCGGATGCGGAAAGCCTGTTCGAATATGCTAAAGACCAAAGAGTCGGCCCTATTGCAGGTTGGCCGGCACATACAAGCGTCGAAAACAGCCTCGATATCATAAGAGGCGTTTTGTCGGCGGAGGAAACCTATGCTGTTTGTCTGAAGGAAGATAACCGTGCGATCGGGAGTATAGGTCTTTTTCCGCCTGCGCTGTCACATACTGCCGCAAGGGAAAATGAAGTTGAAGTAGGATATTGGATCGGTGTTCCTTTCTGGGGAAAAGGTTACATTCCCGAAGCAGTCAGGGAAATGCAGAGACACGCTTTTGAAGATTTAAGCTGCCGTGCTATGTGGTGCGCTTATTATGACGGGAATGAAAAATCAAAACGATGTATGGAAAAATGCGGATTCGTCTACCATCATACAGAAGAAAACAAGCCTTGTGCTTTGATGGGAGATATCAGAACCGAGCACTTTACATATCTGACAAGGGAACAGTGGATAAAAAATGGCGTCAAGTAAAGAATATCTGGATTTTATAACAGAACAGCTTTCTGATTTGGAAGGTATAACCTACCGTGCAATGATGGGAGAGTATATTATTTATTATCAAGGTAAAATTGTCGGCGGAATATACGATAACAGATTCCTTGTAAAGCCGGTGCCGTCGGCGAAAAAATATTTGCCGAACGCTTCTTTAGAGCCTCCATATGAAGGCGCCGGGGAAATGCTGTTGGTAGAAGATGTTGACAACAGAGAATTTCTCGTTGGATTATTAGATGCAATGTATGAAGAATTGCCGGAACCAAAGAAGAAAAAGCGTGGGGACTTTCGTGAGTAAATACGAGCCGTTATGGATTTGGATAAAAGAAAACGGCACAGACAGCTTCAAACTGACCTATGCCGAGATAGAGAAAATCGCAGGTCTGCCGATAGACCATTCTTTCCTGTCGTTTAAGAAGGACCTGACGGAATATGGATATAAGGTCGGGAAGATTTCTTTGAAAGCGCAGACTGTGTCTTTTGAAAAACTGAAATGATACGAATATAAGGAACAGAAAAATGAGCAAAAAATATGACATGATAATTTTTGATGTCGACGGAACACTGTGTGACACCGTCGCTCTCGTTCACGACAGCATAAATAAAGTATTGGCAATCCACGGTATAAACAAAAAAGTCAACATCAAAGATATAAGATCAGGACAAGGAATGAATAAAGAAAACTTTGCAAAAAATTGCATGAGTTTTTTAGATAAAGATGTAAGAGATAACATACTCACGGAAGCCGACAATCTCAAAAACAGCAGAATAGACGATCCTTCCGTCACAGTATTCGACGGGGTAAAAGAGACAATAGCAGAGCTTTCCGAGGAGCATTTAATCGGAATAGTAAGCAACTGCGGACCGGGTTATATAGAAGCGGTCATCCCGAAAATAGGAATTTCCGAGTATGTAACAGATTATTTGGCCGCTTCGGCACTTTTCATATCAAAAGCGGACGGAATAAAAGAAATAATGAAAAGAAACAATGTTAAAAGCGCCGTATATGTAGGCGACACATTGTTAGATAAAAGCTCTTGTGACGAAGCGGGAGTTGATTTTGTATTCGCGTCATACGGCTTCGGAGAAGTTCCCGATACTCAATACAGAATAAACAACTTCAGCGAACTCATAAAAGAAATTAAAAGAATCGAGAATTCGGGCATTTAATATATTCAAACCCGAAAAAGCGTCACTGTCGGCAAAACCTATAAGTCCCTATTTCTGTTTCTGCCGAATAATAATCATTGTATATACAACTTGTAAATATCATTGTAAAAAATAAAAAATGCACGGTTGCGGGTAATACTGTCACCGGTCGGTACCGAAGTGGGCGATGTTCCGGTGTACATACATGTGTGATTCCGCACCGGTCATGCGGAAAATGTGATATTGTTATCGCCGATATAAAACCAAAATAAAAAATTAAAGGAGCAAAAAATGAGAACAAAAAAGGATATGTATTTACCGAATTCTGTGTGTGGACTGGGAATTTTTTTCCTTGCATGCGGCGTTGCATGCGCTGTAGCGAGTTTCATCTATTCACTGTATTTATTAATCGGGGTTGTTTTTTGCCTTGCATTGGGTGTTGCCGCTGTTTTATGTTGGAAAAACCAGTGGGTGCAAATGCTAAATGACAGCGAATTTATTTACAGCACAATGTTTGGAACACAAATCAAATACCGTTTTTCGGAAATAACTGATATAAAACAAAACATCGATTCTATGACGCTTATTTTGGAAAGCGGAAAAGTACATATAGAATCATGTGCGATTATTTCCGATAAATTTGCAGATAAGATTAACGGCACGCTTAACCTGAAATGATTGAGTAGCTTGCAAATTCCGGTCAAAAGCGCAAGAGCATAACGATAACTAAAAGAGGAAAGATTTATTAAGTCTTCCCTCTTTTGTCTTATTCGGATCTGCGGCAGGAACTTTTCGCGGCACAGTGTGCACAGTTACAACCGCAGGATGACTTTCCTTTTCTCTTATTTCTGACAAGGACAGCGATAATAGCTATAACAACGGAAATCAAAACCAATGCCGCTATAATCGTTCCAAAATTATTT
>CAMGCN010000132.1 GCA_946040935.1 uncultured Clostridia bacterium
GCGCGCAGAAAGACGCTCGGATTTATTGCAAAATACAGAGTGTAAACGCAAAGAAGAAATGCAACTGCAAAAAATATTTTCGGTAGAATCAGTTTGATAGTTTTTTCCATTAATGATATTCACCGAAATGCTTTTTTATCGCATTAAATGTTTCGTCGCTTAAGTCGTGCTCGATTTTGCAGGCGTCGGAGGAAGCGACATCTTCATTTACTCCCAATTTTACGAGCATTTGTGTGAGAAGGGTGTGACGTTCATATATTTTTTCGGCGATCTTTTTACCTTCTTCTGTCAGTATAAGGGAGCCGTCCTTTTGCATATTTATGTAACCGCCCGACTTGAGCAGAGAAACGGCGCGGCTGACGCTGGGTTTGGAAAATCCCATGTATTCTCCGACGTCTACCGAGCGCACAGAACTCGACTTTTTGGATAATATAAGTATAGTTTCGAGATACATCTCTCCCGATTCCTTAAGACGCATTTTCTTACTCCTTTATGAGCTGTATTCACCTAATAATACCACGATTGTGAGAAAAAATCAATTATCAGCAGGAGATTATAATATTTGTATAAAAAAGAACATAAGTAACGCGTCTGCCTACCTATGCACTCGTTATGTCAAGAGGTAACAAAAAAAGATGCCGCCGCAAAATTCCGATGTGGACTTGAATTTGACATACATTGTTTTTCAACTGCTTTGAGCAACGAATTCTTTTTTTCACTTCTTCACTGTTCACTATTACTTATTACTTCCAAAGTCCCAAAGGCAAGTTTAGTGAAGAGTCAAAAGTGAAGAGTGAAGAGTGAAGAGTGAAGAGTGAAGAGTGAATAAGTAATAAGTAAGCCCCAAAGGCATAAGTCTTTGGGGCTTTGGGGTGAGTGATGGGATTCGAACCCACGGCCTCCAGGGCCACAACCTGGCGCTATAACCAGCTTAGCTACACCCACCGTATTGGCCTACCCTGGGGGATTCGAACCCTCGACCTACTGCTTAGAAGGCAGTTGCTCTATCCTGCTGAGCTAAGGGTAGATAGTTATTGCCGGTTCACGACCGGCAATAAAATGGAGCGGATGACGGGAATCGAACCCGCACGACCAGCTTGGAAGGCTGGGATTCTACCATTGAACTACATCCGCATAAATGCGCTCATAAATGATAACACAGATAAATAGGAAAGTCAAGATTTTTTGAAAAAAAACCAAAAAAACATGAAAAAGGGGGTATTGTCCTATCAAGAAGCTGATGATATAATAGAAATATGGAAAAATGTAATTTATGTCCGCGCAAATGTAACGCCGACAGAGAAAACGGTCGCGGCTTTTGCGGAGCGGACGGAAAAATTAGAATTGCCCGTGCGGCGCCTCACATGTGGGAGGAGCCGTGCATATCGGGAGAGCGCGGATCGGGCGCTGTATTTTTTGCAGGATGTCCTCTGCATTGCGTGTTTTGCCAAAACGCCCGTATAAGCGGCGGCGGAGCGGGCCGCGAGGTGAGCGCGGAGGAACTATCGCAGATTTTTCTTTCATTACAGGATATGGGGGTACATAACCTGAACCTCGTCACCGCGACACAGTATACCGACGGTGTGATATACGCCCTTGAAAAAGTAAAAGACAAGCTTAAAATTCCCGTTGTATGGAACAGCGGCGGCTATGAGAGGGTGGAAACGCTTATGCGGCTTGACGGACTTGTCGACATATACCTGCCTGATATTAAATATATGGACAGGGAGCTTTCCGCAAAATATTCACATGCGCCTGACTATTTTGAGACGGCGGCCGCCGCTCTTTCGGAAATGGTTCGGCAGTGCGGAAAAAGGGTGATGTGTGACGGCCTTATGAAGCGCGGCGTTATTGTACGTCACTTGATATTACCGGGTGCTTCGGGTGACAGCGTAAGGATAATAAAATGGCTTAAGGAAAACTATACGAAAGAGGAAATATCCGTTTCCCTTATGAGTCAATACACCCCTATGCCGGGCGTTCCGAAAGAAATTTCGCGCAGAATAACGACATTTGAGGCTGAACGAGTGAAAAAGGCGCTCGAAGAGACGGAATTTGAAGGATATACGCAGGAGCGCTGTTCTGCCGAAGCAGCCTATATTCCGCCGTTCGACACTTGATTTTACATATAGAATGTGATATCATATATACTGTATAAACTTATTGTAGAGGTTTGATATGAAGATTAAAAAAGCCGTAATACCTGCGGCAGGACTCGGCACACGAATGTTGCCTATTTCAAAGGCTGTTCCCAAGGAGATGCTTCCTATCGTAGACAGACCTGCCATCTCGTATCTCGTTAAAGAGGCGTCAGACGCAGGAATCGAAGACATACTTGTTATCACCGCGGGGGGAAAGGAATGTATCGAAGATTATTTCGACTATTCCGCAGTTTATGAAAAGCGCCTCACCGAGAAGGGAAAAACCGATGATTTGCGTTTACTCCGCGAGGTGGCGGATATGGCTAACATCACTTTTATCAGACAAAAGGAAGCTATGGGACTCGGCCATGCTATACTCAAGGCGCGCGCTTTTGTCGGCGAGGATGATTTCGCCGTTCTCTACGGCGACGATATTATAGTTTCCGAAACTCCCGTTACAAAACAGCTTTGCTGTGTTTATGAAAAATACGGTCTCGGAGTTGCGGGAGTGAAGCCTGTGCCGTGGGAGGATGTAACCCGTTATTGTTCGCTCAAGGTTGACGAGGCGGAAAAGGGAGTATATAGGGTAAGCGACATGGTTGAAAAACCGAAAAGACGGGAAGACGCTTTCTCTAACCTTTCGATACTCGGACGTGTTATTCTGCCGGCACAGATTTTTGATATACTCGAAAATACGGCGCCGGGAGCAGGCGGCGAAATACAGCTGACCGACGCCATGGCGGTGCTTTCCCGTGAAAAGGGAATGATGGCACTTGACTTTGAGGGCAGAAGATATGATATGGGTTCAAAGCTCGGATTTCTTACGGCGAACGTCATAGAGGGCGTCAAGAGCGAAGAGGTCGGAGAGGATTTCAAAAAATTTTTGAAGGAATTTGTGAAAGAATTATGAGAGTAAGTAAAGAGAACTATTATCTTGACATAGCGCAGACCGTCGCTGAAAGAGGCACATGTATACGCCGTCTTTTCGGCGCTATAATCGTCAAAAACGATGTTATTGTATCTACGGGTTATGTCGGCGCGCCCAGAGGCAGACAAAACTGTTCGGACAGCGGACTTTGCCTGCGTGAAAAACTGAACATTCCCCGCGGAGAGCGCTATGAGCTTTGCCGCAGTGTTCACGCCGAGGCAAATGCCATAATCGCCGCTCCGAGGGAACAGATGCTCGGTGCCACTCTCTACATGGCGTGCATAATGCCGGGCACGGGTGAGCTCGTCGGCGGAGTCAACAGTTGCTCTATGTGCAAACGTCTTATTATTAACGCAGGAATAGAACGTGTGGTTGTCCGTGAAACTCCCGAGGAATTTCGTGTTATAAATGTTTCCGAGTGGGTTGAGCACGACGATACCACGTTAGAGTTGGGATATTGATTTTACAAGAAAAAAAGAAAACGGAAAATAAAAAGGATGACAGGCTTCGCGTATGCTTTGTATGTACGGGAAATACCTGCCGTTCGCCCATGGCGGCGGCAGTGCTGAATCATCTCGCGCCCGAAAGGTTTACGGCGACGAGCGCAGGACTTTGCGCTTCGGGCGGAAAGGATATGTCGCGCGGCGCACAGATCGCCCTTGAAAGAATGGGAGTAAAGGTGCCTGCACATATATCGCGGCCCTTTACCGAAACCACCGCGAAAGATAACGACATCATTATTGCCATGACAGGCGCGCATTTAATGACGCTTATGCAGGCTTTTCCCGAATATATGTCGAAATTCGAGGTGATGCCGCATGAGATTTCCGATCCGTTCGGAATGGACGACGAGGCATACAAAAAATGTCTTTACGAGATAGTTCGCGGTATAAAAGAGAGGTTTGCTCTGTGAAGGTGATAAAATGCACTCCCGATATGTCTCAAAGAATATGGCAGATAGAGAGGGAGTGCTTTTCCGACCCATGGAGCATTTCCTCTATTGAAAGAGATATTGAAAACGGACGGGTTTTCTGTGCGTTTTCAGATGAAGAGATTGTCGGATTTATCGTCTTTTGGTCGGTGCTTGA
>CAMGCN010000133.1 GCA_946040935.1 uncultured Clostridia bacterium
AGCCTTCGTCGGCAGCGTCAGATGTGTATAAGAGACAGGTCTCCGCCTTTAATTTTCCACCCGGATACAGTGTAGTCAGAAGTTCCGTAAGGCAGGTAACTGCACGGTATTATCCCATCGCCAAAACGCTTTATGGCATCGCTGTATGTAAGACTTAACGGTGATAGTTCAAATAATCCGCCTGTATCAAAATGAATGACTGCGTTTTTTTCTTCCCATTGCATGACAAGGTCAATATCCGAAGTAAGAAAAATCGTATCTCCGGGATAATATACCTTGTTATCGTTTTTATTTTTCCACCCCTTAAAGTCGTATCCACAGTCGATAAAAAACGAAGGACACACAGTATAGTCAGAACCGCAATCAACGGTCTCGCTCTCAAGGATAGTACTTTCCTCATTATCAAAATATCGAACTTTACACTCTTTTCGTTTCCAGTACGCATACAGCCTAAACCAATAATCCGGAACAATAAAATCCTGTCCGATTGCATCCGTGCCGTCTTTTTCTGTTACCCAGCCTTTGAAATCATAGTAATTCCTTGATGTTTCCGGAAGTGTATTTATTGGTAGTCCGGCGTATTTCTCAACCGTCTGCGTTCTGCCGCCCTCATAGTTATCGTCCAAAAAGACTGTATGCTTGTTTCGCTCCCAATATGCATACAGATTAAAGTCATAATTCGGAACAATGAAATCAGATCCGAGTACGTTTGTTCCGTTTCTTTCGGTTACCCAACCGACAAACGTAAAGTACGTCCTTGATGACGGAACCGGCAGAGAACCTATGCGATCTCCTGAAAACTTCTCAACAGTCTGCTCACTACCGCCTTCATAGTTATCCTTAAGGGTTATTTTTGATTTCTTTTGATTCCAACATGCATACAGCGAAAACGGATAGTTCGGGACAGTAAAGTCGGTTCCGATCACGTTCGCGCCGTCTCTTTCGGTTACCCAACCGACAAACGTATAATACGTCCTTGATGACGGAACCGGCAGTGAGCCTATGGGTACACCTACCTCTCTTGTTTCCGTGTGGCTGGCATTGTTACCATAGTTTTCATCGAATTTTACCTCAACCTTACAACGCGTAATGCGTGCATATAGAGATCTATGAGAAGTAACATAAAAGTCGCTATCTGATATCGGGTCTCCGTTTGACAGTCTTTTTGCTTCGCCTTCATGTCTGGTCCACCAGCCGGTATGCTCATAATTCTCTTCAGGCTCTTCGCCTGCGGAAAAAATCGAATTGACATCAGGAAGATTAAAATAACGAGTATTGCTCACCTCAAAAACATGGGATCTGTCAACCCCGTTGGTATCCTTTAAATATACTTCAACATTTGTCAATTTATTTAAGTAGTTTTGTGAACAACGAACTGCAAACCTACAATGCTCTCTCAAAAAGGTTTTTGTCATTGACGGATTTTTCACCGGATTCGCTTCATCTTTCGGATCATCATTAAATACTCCGACATTAATCATGCATTTGCCATAAAGAGATTGAATCACCGTTACATTCTCTCCGTCTATTCCAACGACAATAGCAGAGTGCTCAACATGGGGAAACCCCCATCCATCTGTTCTAATCAAATCACCGATTTGAAAGTCCCCGAAATCAGCGTTATCCTGTAGATTGTCATATATTATCCACGGATATGAAACCTCTGGGTTAAGGTCAGGAATAACTTTAAGATCACAACCGCAAGCAACGGCTAAAAAGAACTGTGCGAAACCATGACATTGATACCCGTTATATTTATTTGAATTTGTAGAGTTGCTGTCCTCTGTCAATCCTATTGAACCGTTGTTTATACTAACGTCGATTCCACCGTTCCAATAGTATTGTTTTGCAGAGAAAAAGTCTTTCATTTTTTGGATTCTTGTTTCAAATTCCTGAGTATTCATTATTTAATTTTTCCTTTCTTATATAGTTTTTTGTTATTAAAAATCATAATATTTTGCCGTTTTTCTCATATTCACGATTTAAGTCTGCTAATTCCTGCAGGGTATCACAGTTGTATTTATCGTACAAATATTGATTTTCAAGGTGAGACCACTGCTCAAGAGTATAACTGTTTTCCATATTGAAAACTATTTTTCCGTCCTCAAGAGAAATAGTCCCTGTTTCCATGGCATGTTGGTCGGGAAAATATTCGGAACCGCAAGTTGCTAATAGATCCCCGAATGATTGTGTAAATCCCATCAAAAACCATTCACAAATTTTATAATGTACTTCCCCGTTTTCAGAATAAAAATATATATCGTCATTATATCTAAAATTCTGCTCATCATATTCGAGAGGATAAACCTCGTACCCGCCTTCATATACAAATACACATCGGAAAATGTTTTCACACAATACAGCAAAGTCATCTGAAATTACAAAATACGGATTAAAATTATTTCCCCTGCCGATCCAGCAATTTATTTTATAAAGTTGGCCGAACGCGTATACTTTTTCAATATGTTCCTCAACTATTTCAACGGCAAAGTCATCTACATTATTAAAAAACAGCGCTTGCGGTTCACTATATTTGTTTTGCTCGTATGCTTCAGCCATAATCTGCTCGCATATTTCGTCAGCTGCTCTGTATTCACTCGAATAATCAGCATAATGAGCAGGAAGTCCGGCAAACGCCTCTTGGGCGGAAGCATATTCACCAATAGGTTCGATCGGCGGAATGTCTTCTTCTGTTTCGGGCTCTGTTTCGCTCGGCTCTTGGGTCGCGTCTGACTCGCTTTCCGATTCTGACTCGGACTGCAACACAGTTTCAGATTCGGACGGCAACACCGGCTCGGTGGGCTCGGCCTGCTTTCCGCACGACGTACAATTCAAAAGTATCGCTAAAGTAAGTATTAAAACATATCGTTTCATTTTTTGATTTCTCCTTTAGTCTGTCAAAAGCAATAACGCTGACAGGCGGTCTTTGATTTTACATTTACAATATAGTATAAAAGCAATTGTTTAGAAGCACAAAACATCCGAAAAAGCTAAATGTCAGAACGGGCTTTCCCTTTCTCCCCTCATAAATCCCGATATATTTGCAAATGCGTCCTCGCTCTCGTCAACAAGCAAAGGCTTAAAATCGTTTCTTTGTCCGCTGTAAAGATAACAGGGTATCATCTCGTAAGAAAGGCCGGTATAAACGCCGTCCGTGAAATTAAACTTAACGGACATTATTACCGTGGCGTTTTCATGATACGGTGCGTCCCCGAAGCAAAAATCGCCGAGAGAATAACAAACAGCTCCCTCATTATAAAGCTCTGCCGGCTGCAGCCTGTGTGAGTGGGAGCCTGCAACCACCTCTGCCCCTGCGTCAATCATTTGACGGTATGCCGCAACTTTCCATTCATCGGGAGTATAATCTCCCATACTTCCTCCGTGCGGAAAAACAATCTGTACGTCAGAGCATTCACTCATCTGTGCAAGCATATCGCAGGCACGCGAAGTATGATAGGAGCTCCAGACATTACAGCACAGCACTCCGACTGTAATATCGCCTACATCGACATATACAGGCTCCATATCTTCGCCGACAGTTACACCGTAGCTTTCAAGCGCGGCTACCGTGTCGTCGTATCCGTCTTTTCCGTAGTCAAGCGCATGATTATTGGCAACTGAGGCGACCTCAACGCTTCCGGCAGAAAACGCCGCGGCGTTATGCGACGGACCGTAATACCAATAAGCCGGGTCCTCTTCTTTATATACAGCACTTAACTCACGGTCTGTAAAAACAGTCTCGCAATTTGCAACGGTTAAATCATCGTTTGCAAAAACGCTCTGAACTTCCGAGAAAAAATACGAGGGATCAACCTGATCGGCTACGTAATTATATGTACCCGCATTGTGAATACCGTTGGGACTGGAAAGAAGGCAGTCGCCGACAAGAGATACGGTTACTGTCTGCAATATCGGAAGGCTTTCTGTTTCTGTCTCGCTTTCCTCTTCCGTTTCGACAGGAATACTCTCGCTTTGAGAAGGAACCTCTTGAAAAGGAAAAGCTTCTTCTTTCTTTTTACCGCAGGAAACAAAAATCAAAAGTGCAAGTATCAGTGACAAAGATAAATATTTTTTATACATGCGTTTCATTTTTCCTTTATTTGTGATATTATAGATTTATGAAGAAATTAATTTCAATTATACTGATAAT
>CAMGCN010000134.1 GCA_946040935.1 uncultured Clostridia bacterium
GAGACAGATTTCGCTCTTGCCCTCGGTATGCCATTCTTCGTTTATCAGCTTATCAAGCGCCTTATATGCCTCCTTTGGATTTCCGTTTCTGACAAGTCCTCCGTAGGGCAGATTTTCTCCTGACACGTTACGCCGTTTGTCGCATAGAATGCCGTTATCATCGAGATTCCACCAGAAAATACCCGACATATTTTCATGTGAAAAGCATACCCTGTATATTCTTTCGGCGGCAAGTGCCTGTATTTCCCCGTCTTCACAGGAAAGGCCGATTTCCGAAAGCACCAAGGGTCTTCCGAATGTTCCGTATGTATCAAGCAGACTGTAAAGCCTTTCGGAATCAAAGATGTTTTTATAATATGCGTCGTCGCAAATATGGCACTGCAGTCCTATACGGTCGATTTTAAGGCCTTTGTTTATAAGCTTTTCAAGAAGGAGGTAATATCCGCCGTAGACGCCGCGAAATTCTCCGAAAGCGGCGTCGGTTGCCTCATTCAAGATAAGAGCATTATCCGGAAAATACTTTTTGCCCAATTTGAAAATCTGTTCTATATAATCGTCGGGCGGAAATACGCATTTCCAGTTGTTGTTCCTGTATTCAAAATGCTGGTCAAACAGTCTTGAAGGCTCGTTTACGCAATCAAAGACAGGAATAACGTCGGAATATCTCTTTGAAATTTCTTCAAACCGTTTCTCTATAAGCGGATAAAGCTCCGTCCATTTTTCAGGCAGCCAACGCGGAATAAATTCCTGCCAGAAAAGGGGGTGTCCCTTCATGCTGACATTGTTCTTCCTGCAAAAATCCACCACTCTGTCGACAGGCGGTCTGCGGTATACGTCGTTCGGGGTGTTCTCCGAATAGCGGAGATACCCCTCGCGCGGCTCGGTTCCCTCCCAATAAAAAGGCACAACCGCGGTATTGAAAAGATTAAGCCATTGCTTATAATAAGTTTCCTGCTGTTCGCCGCTGTCGTATTGCCCGAGCATAAAAATATTGCAGCCGAAATCAAAATCGATTTTTTTGAGCTTATAAGCAATCTCGGCGTTTTCAACAGGTTTTCCGTCTTTTAATACCTTTACGGTAAAATCCGACTTTCGGTTTTTCTCAATATCCCTGTTGTATCGCTCGGAAAAATAATCTTTGCTGTTTTCTAACGCAATCTTTATATATGACATGTTTATAAACTCCCGACAGTATCGCCGTTAATTTCTGCAACCGTATAACCGTACGGCGGAATTATATAACCGTTTTTGCCAAGCTTCACGGAGTCTTCGCTTTCTAAAAGCGTTTTGCCGATGTTTTGCGGAATATCATTTATTTTACCTTCAATTTCCTTGTCTGAAAGATTTCCGACAAAAATTATTTTTTCACCGTCAAATTCCCGTGTAAAGGAAATCATATTTTGCGGAACCGTATTATCAAGCCATACGGTTTCACCCGAGGAAAGCACATCTCTTTCTCTTTTCAATGAGTTCAGCTTTTTTATCACATTTTGACGGCGTATACTGTAAGGCTTATCGGCAATAGTTCTGTCGGTCACCTCAAACTGTCCCATATGGAAACGGTTTGCAAACATGCTTAATTTTGCAGTGTCTCCAAGCTCGTTTCCGCAATATACCATAGGTATCCCGTCAACTATATAATTAAGAGCCAGAATCAATTCCATGCCCTTATGACCTATCGCTTTTTCGACTCTTTCGCTCCAGTCGGTCACGGTATCGTGATTGTCCATATCGCGCAGGAATTTGCCTCCTTTTGGCATGTTCAGGTGATTTTGTTCCCAAATCTCCCTAAGCGCGGACGCCGGCGAAGAGCCTTCAATTATATTATGGATACAATCGTGCCAGTGAAAGGCGTATATAGAATGAAACACTGTCAGATAATTTGTGTTCGAGCCCTCGTTTATCAACGCCGCTTCGGGATTTACAGCTCTTATTCTGCGAAGCCCTTCCGCCCAGAAATCCAATGGAACTGCGTCTCCCACGTCGCAGCGGAATCCGTCGACGCCGATTTCCCCTATATAATAGGTCATATTACAATAGAGATATTCACGAAGTCCCTGACAGCGATAATCAAATAAAGGAAAGTTCCAATCGCCGAGGATTATATCGCCCTTATCGTTATGTTTTACAAATTCGGGATGCTTGTTCAGAATCGGCGCGTTCGGTCCTATGTGGTAATAAACCAAATCGAGAATTACCTTCATTCCCGATTTGTGAGCCTCTTTGACGAAATCACGCAAATCGTCCATTGTCCCGTATTCGGAATCAATTTCAAAATAGTTATTCATTCTGTACGGGTTTTTCGGATTTCCTGTTTTTGACGCTTTTTGTCTTGCGCTCCAGTTTTTTATGTCTGAAGAATCGTCTTCCTCAAAAACAGGACATAAATACATTACGCCGAAGCCCAACTCTGCCAAAAACGGAAGCTGCTCTGTAACCGCTTTAATTGTGCCTTCGGCAGAGAAAGTGCGGGGGTTTATTTGATAAACCGCGCTTTTCGCCAACCAATCAGGCGTTAGTGCCGCTTGATATTCCGTCATAGTCAACTCCAGATTCTGTCGTTTGAGAATTCGGTATTCCACTCGTCGGTAGATTCAAAGAAGCCGGGAATATTCGGATTTATATGTTCTTTTATCACTTCTTCGTTTAAGCCGTCAAAGCCGAGCCCGGGTTTTTCGGGTACTTTTATAAATCCGTTTTCAAACAAAGGATTCGGAATACCTGTTACAATATTTGCCCACCACGGAACGTCCACAGAGTGAAATTCGAGTGCTAAACAGCTGTGCATTGCCGCCGCCGTGTGTACCGCCGCGAGGCAGGCAACGGGACTTTCCGCCATATGTACCGCAACAGCCACACCGTTTTCGTCGGCAATATCGGCAATCTTTTTGAGCTCCAAAGCTCCGCCGCAGGTCAGAATGTCGGGATGGATTACCGAAACTCCGCCTGCCTTAATAAGGGTTTCAAAGCCCTCTTTGAGATAAATGTCCTCGCCTGTGCAAACAGGAACAGTCGTGCTGTTTTTAAGCCTTACATACTGGTCGGTGTACATCCAGGGAATCATATCTTCAATCCATGCAAGATTATAAGGCTCCATGCGGCGTGCGAAGCGTATGCAGTCCTCAACGCAGACATGACCGAAATGATCTGTTGCGAGCGGCACCTCATAGCCGATTACCTCTCTTACCTCTTTTACATAGCTTTCAAGTAAGTCAAGTCCCTTTTCGGTAATATGTATTCCTGTATGAGGGTGAGCGGTAGTTACAATTGAATAGCTTTTCTGCGACTTCACCATATCCGCCGTCACGCTTCCGCCCTGTACGTTAAGAATATGGGAAGCGTATTTCTTCATTTCGTCTATAAAGCCGAGGGGTGCGTTGAGCGTTCCCGGCTCGTCAAGCAAAAGACCTATGCCCAAATCCATTTTAAGAAAGGTAAAGCCCATTTCCATGCGTTTTTTGAGCGCAAGTCCCATATCGCGGCCCGTGTGCTTTCCGTCGACATCGGTATCGCAGTAAACCCGTATTTCGTCGCGGAACTTTCCGCCTAAAAGCTGATAAAGCGGAACACCGTAAGCCTTGCCTGCCAAGTCCCAGAGAGCAATTTCAATTCCCGAGACTCCGCCGCCTTGGCGAGAAGGACCGCCGAACTGCTTTATTTTTCGGAAGATTTTGTCCACATTGCAGGGGTTTTCGCCTAAAATACGGCTTTTAAGCATGAGCGCGTAGGTTTTGCTCGACGCGTCGCGCACTTCGCCGTAACCGCTTATGCCTTGATTTGTGTCAATCCTCAAAAGAGTACAGCGCTTGGGAGCGCCGTCTATATCGACAAAACGCATATCGGTTATTTTAAGTTCCGAGGGATTTGAATAATAGTTCATTTCAAGTACTCTTTTCTGTTGTTATAAAAGTATTATAAAAACATTTTCACTCTATTTCAACAGTATTTTCGAAACAAAACACTTGATTTTCGCTCATTTTTGTTATATATTAAAATCGAGGTGAGGTATATGCTGCCGGAGAACGCGTCAATTACAATTACAGATGTGCTGGATTTTCATCAAAAAGGCGGACGCTTTAAGG
>CAMGCN010000135.1 GCA_946040935.1 uncultured Clostridia bacterium
CCACCGTTTGGGTGCAAACGAAGCTCCCCCCGCGATAGTTTCCATGTTCTTGGGCGATGAGCTGGATGCGGTTGTTAAAGCTATCATTGCAGGTAAGACTTATACCGGCGGCAAAGCCGAGAAGCTCGCCATAGGCGTACACGTACTTCCGAAATTTCCCAAAGATAACACCGACAGAAACAGAACTTCACCGTTTGCTTTCACAGGTAATAAATTTGAGTTCAGAATGCTCGGTTCGACCGCTTCGGTTGCCGACCCCAACATAATGCTCAACACGGCAGTAGCCGAGGCGCTCAGTCAGTTTGCCGACGAGCTCGAGGGTGCAAAAGACTTTACCAAGGCTCTCAATTCGCTCATCAAGAGAAACCTCAAAGAGCACCAGAAAATTATCTTCAACGGCAACGGCTACGACGACGCATGGATTACCGAGGCTGAAAAGAGAGGACTTCTCAACTTAAGAACAACTCCCGACGCTCTTCCCTACTATCTCAAGCAAAAGAATGTAGACCTCTTTACCAAGCACAAGGTCTTTACAAAAGAGGAGATAGAGTCGAGATATGAGATCAAGCTCGAGAACTACTCAAAGGTATTAAATATAGAAGCGCTCACGATGGTCGAAATGGCAAAGAAGGATATCCTGCCTGCCGTCAGCGCATACTCTGCAGAGCTCACAAACACAGCCCTTTCCAAGAAAGAGCTTTCGGATAAGATAGATACTACATATGAAGAAGAGCTCGCCGGGAAGATTTCCAAGCTTGCGGCAAAGATGTATCAGAAGACCTCCGACCTCGAAAAGGCCATTGCAGGCGCAGATAAGATAACCGACACCTACAAGACGGCGGTATACTATAAGGATAAAGTCCTTGCTACCATGGATCAGCTCCGTACAACGGCAGATGAGCTTGAGAGTATGGTATCGTCAGAGTATTGGCCGTTACCGTCTTACGGTGAAATACTCTTCAGCGTTAAATAACAACTATATAAAAGGCAACGAACGGGAAAAGTACCCCCAAAAACCTGCATAAAGAGAGTGCGCGGCGGTGAGATGCGCACAGCAAGGAGTGGGGCGAAGAACACCCGCGAGCCGCAATCTGAAAGGCAACAAGTAGGTGCGCCGCACGGAAAGCGTTAAAACTCCATGCTTTGAAAGAAGCAGAAAGAGACCGATTTTATCGGTAAAATAGGTGGCACCGCGAGAAAAACCGCTACTCGTCCTATATAAAGGAAGTAGCGGTTTTTTCAAAGGAGATTTTATCATGTGTTCAATTATGGGTTATTTAGGAAGCGCGATTTCTTTCGCCGACTACAAAAAGGCATTTGAAAAGACGATATCGCGCGGACCCGATATGTCAAAAATAACAGAACTGAAGAGAGGATACCTCTCATTTCACCGACTCGCGATAATGGGGCTTTCCCCTGAGGGTATGCAGCCCTTTAAGCTCGGAGATAACTTTCTCGTCTGCAACGGCGAGATATACGGTTTTCGCCCGATAAAAAAGGAGCTCGAGAAGGAATATACATTCGTCAGCGAATCCGACTGTGAGATTTTGCTGCCTATGTACGAAAAGTACGGAACAGATATGTTCGCAATGCTCGACGCCGAGTACGCGCTTATAATCTACGACGCAAAGAAGGATTCTCTCATCGCGGCACGCGATCCGATAGGTATCCGTCCGCTATACTACGGCTATGACGAAGACGGAGAGATAATCTTCGCGTCAGAGGCAAAAAACCTCGTTCCGTTAACAAAGAAGATTTTGCCTTTTCCTCCCGGCCATTACTACGCCGACGGAAAATTTGTCTGCTACCGCGATATAACGGCAGTCGAAAAGGTAATCACAGATGATGTGGAGGAGGCATGCCGCAACATCAGAGAAAAACTCACGGCAGGAATAGAAAAGAGACTCGACGCAGACGCTCCCCTCGGCTTTCTCCTCTCGGGCGGCCTCGACTCATCTCTTGTATGCGCGGTATCCGCGAAAATACTTAAAAAACCTATCCGCACCTTTGCCGTCGGTATGAGCGAAGACGCGATAGACCTGAAATATGCAAAAGAAGTCGCCGATTATATAGGAAGCGACCACACAGAAGTAATTATAGACAAAGACAAGGTTATTTCCTCTCTTCCCGAGGTAATAGCTATGCTCGGCACATATGATATTACAACAATTCGGGCGAGCATGGGAATGTACTTGATTTGCAAAGCAATACACGAACAGACAGACGTGCGTGTGCTCATGACGGGAGAAATCTCCGACGAGCTATTCGGTTATAAGTACACAGATTTCGCGCCTTCAGCCGCCGAATTTCAAAAGGAAAGCGTCAAGAGGGTAAAAGAGCTCCATATGTACGATGTATTGCGTGCCGACAGATGCATTTCGGTAAACTCACTTGAAGCCAGAGTCCCCTTCGGCGACCTTGACTTTGTAAAGTATGTGCTTTCATTAGATCCGGAGATCAAGCTCAACAAATACGGAAAGGGCAAGTACCTGCTCCGTCACGCATTCGAGGGCGATTATCTGCCATATGACATTCTCATGCGTGAAAAAGCGGCGTTTTCCGACGCGGTAGGTCACTCAATGGTCGATTACCTCAAGGAATATGCTGACTCTAAATACACCGATAAAGAATTTGAAGAAAAGAGCAAAAAATACGACTATGCGACTCCCTTTACAAAAGAATCGCTCCTGTACCGTGAGATTTTCGAGGAGTACTACCCCGGCAACGCCGAAATGGTAGTCGACTTCTGGATGCCGAACAAAGAGTGGGAGGGCTGTGACGTAAACGACCCGTCCGCCCGCGTTCTTTCAAACTACGGAGACTCGGGAAAATAAAAAGCACCTGAAAAAGGCCGAATAAGTCAGGTGATGCGGACAATGAAGTCAGGGCGGTAAAAAATCACACTTATTGTTAATGAGCAAACAGCCTTGATTTGAGACGGTTTTGTCTGTTATAAGAAACTAAAATATAGAAAATAAAAACTCAATAATATAGAAAATCCGCTCGAAAGAGCGGATTTTCATATTTTTCCGAAAACGAACGTTCTTACAACCCCTTTGCCTCGCTCAATTTAATTATGTTGAGCATAAATGTTCATATAAAAGAGGCGCTTCAATAAGATAAAAACGGAAACGGCGGCAAGGCTTTCTCCCTGCCGCCGATAATGCGTAGCATTTTATTGTATATCTTTTTTTGTATATTTCAGATAAGCAATAATTATTCCGCCGATTCCTATGACTGCACCTATAGCAACTAAAGTAAAGTCTAAACTTCCGTTTGACACAATATCAGCTCCCTCGCAATATCCGAACGGTGTTATGTACTTAAGAAACTCGGCAACATCGGCAATGTTTGCAATCAGGTTAAGAGAGTACATCATAACGGCAATGCCCAGTCCTATACATATAGTGGTATCGGCACATTTGTCCCACAGAAACATATACAGCTCTTTTTTGTTGTGAAAATAATGAAAGAGCAAGGATTTGCTGATACCGGCAGCCTCGGCGATCTCGCTCATTGGGCTGTTTTTATAGGAGTTTTGCGAGAATACCCTGTATCCCGCGTTTATGATTGCCTGTTGCTTTTCTTTGGACAGAGAAAAGAACCTTTCGTTCATGGCGTACCCTCCGTTAACCGATTCGGTCAACACCAGTATAAAGTCGTTGACCGATTTTGAGAAGACCCTTTTTGAAATTTATTTGGATTTATAAACGGAGCATCGGTTAAGCCAAGGACATTGTCAATCGCTTTTTTCTCCTGTATCAGCTTCTTTTCTCCGATAAGAGTGTGAATTTCCGTATCGGAAAATTTATCACGAAGGGCGCGGTCTTTCCGTTTATCCTAACTCAACTGATGAAGATATATAATAATACCATCCCTCTTGTTTACAATAATCGACTATTCGCTTTTTGAGCGCTTCATCCTTCGTATATTCGAGAAGATATATTTCAACTCCGTATTTTGAACAGCTTGAAAGATACTTTATATACGCATTAGTGTTTGACGGCTGTCTCTTATACACATCTGACGCTGCCGACGAAGGCTTAGGTGT
>CAMGCN010000136.1 GCA_946040935.1 uncultured Clostridia bacterium
CCTGCCGTTATAGAATTCGTTGACATCGCAGGACTTGTAAAAGGAGCCTCCAAAGGCGAAGGACTCGGAAACAAATTTCTTTCTCACATAAGAGAAACCGACGCTATTGTTCATGTCGTCAGATGCTTTGAAAACGGCGACATAATTCACGTCGATGGCTCGGTGGACCCGATTCGCGACGTAGAAACAATTAATATGGAGCTGATACTGTCGGATATAGAAATGCTCGAACGACGTATAGACCGTACAAAAAAGCTGATGAAAGGCGACAAAACCCTCGCAGGAGAACTTGCACTGCTTGAAAGAGTAATGCAAGCCCTCTCTGACGGAAAAAGCGCACGCGAGCTTGAGTATACAGACGACGAGCTGACAATCATGTCGGACATTCCGCTTATATCCATGAAGCCGGTCATATACGCGGCAAATATAAACGAAAACGACATAGGAAGCGACCTCGGCTCAAATAAAGCTTATACAGCTCTTGCAGAAAGAGCAGCAGCCGAGGGCGCGGGCATACTCCCGATCTGTGCACAGGCAGAAGCGGAAATTGCCGAGCTTGCGCCGGATGAAAAGCAAGAGTTTTTAGAAAGCCTCGGAATAAGCGAAAGCGGTCTTGACCGCCTGATAAAAGAGAGCTACAGTCTGCTCGGACTCATAAGTTACCTCACCGCAGGGCCGAAGGAAGTCCGCGCATGGACAATCAAGCGCGGAACAAAAGCTCCTCAGGCGGCGGGCAAAATCCACTCTGACTTTGAAAGGGGATTTATACGCGCCGAGGTTATCGGCTTTGACGAGCTGATAAGCTGCGGCAGTATGACTGCCGCCAAAGAAAAAGGTCTCGTCCGCAGCGAAGGCAAAGAATACGTTATGAAGGACGGAGACGTGGTACTCTTCCGTTTTAACGTATAAATCATAAACGAGAATCTCCCTCTTAAAACCTTATCACAAGCAGTTGTTATGAAAAAACCTCTCAACATTTTAATTGCTGAGAGGTTTAATTTTATTTATTCAAAATCATTTCGCAGGTATTATCTTACCGTACCAACTGCGGTATTGCTTCAAGAGCGTATTAACCCCTTCGGTCTGACCGCAAAGATATTCGTACTCGGGCGACGCGTCAAACTGATCCTTTACGCTCGAAACCGCCGCGGCATCGCCTGAAACAAGCAACTGTGCGTCCCAAGCGGCGACCTTCTTTCTCAAAGAATCAATATTACTCTGAATGGCATCTGTCTTTTCAACACAGAACCCGAGGTTAAGGCCTGTCACCGAGTCACGGTTAAGCGCTTTGCCCGATTCCCAATTATTTTTCGACATCGAATAATAGTAGTCGCCGAGCTCTTCAGAACGCTCAAGCAGGAATAGGTTGCCTGAATCATAAATGTCCATATTCCAGTCTTTTGTAGTTCTGATGATATTTCCGCTGTCTGCGTCCTTAACGTAGTCGATATTTTCAACACCGTAGTAAAGTGTATTTCTGAAGTCTGCGTTGCAGTTGAACATTTCGATGATTTCCGTTGCTCTTTCAACGCTCTTTGTATATTTTGTAACGGCATACATAGAGCCGAATACGGTATCATTGGATTTTACAGGTGTATTGGCAACGCCGACATAATATTTGTTTCTGTCGATATTTGCAACTGATTCAGAGCAGCCTTTGACATATGCTACAACAAACTTTGAATTAAGGTCTGCCACCTCGTTTGTAGGCATACAGCCCCAGCTGTTAAGCTGACTCATAACGCGGTAGTATGTTTTGTAAGCATCTGAACCGTACAGATTCTTCGGAGGAGCCTCAAGACGCGTGGTAGTCGAAGAACCGGGCAGCATAAACTGGCTGGTTCCGAGAGGTATACCCTCGTCTATAGTATATGTAATCGTGTCGATTCCGGGCTTATTCGCAAGAAGAGTATACTCGGTTCCGTAGTCGTCGCGCACCTCTGTGAACAGCTTTTCGACAGCCCCCAAAGATATAACGGCGTTATTTGAACCGTCGTCGTAAGAACAGAACTTATCAGGATCGTAATAATACTTGTCCGCAAGTTCCTTATTTACAACGATATAATTATATTCTCCCCAGTCACGGTTGTTCGGGATAGCATATGCCGTACCCGAAGCGAAATCAACCGAATCTACGGAATAGTCCTTAGCCATTGTCAAAACGACGGGATCGACATATTGAGAAACAAGAGTGGTAGGCGTAATCTCGGCGAGCAAGCCTTTCTCTTCCTCTCCCTCGACGAAAACATTCATATTCATATACTCTGTGTAGTCGTCTATACCGTTAATAAGAATAATATCAAACTGAGTCGGATCAACCGAAGGATATACCGTTGTCTTTCTTCCTGACTCTTCATCGACTATAACTTCATCTTCAGCTTCTTCGTCAACATTGTCAGACGCAAGTCCTGCACCGCCCTTCAGCTGATTCTGAATATCATCGACCTTTGAAAGAACGGCTTTTTTGAGCTCGTCCTTCGGATAGAAATAAAATTCAACGTGAGTATTATATTTCGCTTCGGTTATAACATTTATAGCCTTTGTTACTCTCTCAATAGCCGCGTCACTCGTATTTTCCCCCTTCGACGTAGCGATGGTCAGCGTCATTGCCCTGTTACTCGTAGACGTGGTTTCCTCGGTAGAATTTCCGCCGAGCTTCTCGCAGCTTGTGAGAACCATGGAAATCACCATTGTTACCCCGAGAAATAGGCATATAATTTTTTTCTTCATTTTCAGAATGTTCCTCCTGTGTTCCTCGTGTTTGCGAAAAACAATCTTATTTACTATGGTATTTTACACTATTTATATGGGCTATGTCAACAATTTTTGCTCATATTAGCCAAAATATTGATACTTGTTTACAATTAGTCCAAATAGTCTTTAAGTCTCTTCGAGCGACTTGGATGGCGCAGCTTACGGAGAGCCTTTGCTTCTATCTGTCTTATTCTCTCACGGGTGATTCCGAAAACTTCACCGACTTCCTCGAGAGTCCTCGTCTTTCCGTCCTTCAGACCGAAGCGGAGCTTCAACACTTCTTCCTCTCTGGGAGTGAGGGTATGAAGCACCTCGACTATCTGTTCGCGAAGCACCGTATAAGACACAGCCTCCTCGGGAGCAGGCGAATCATCATCCTGTATAAAGTCTCCGAGGTGACTGTCCTCCTCCTCTCCGATAGGAGTTTCAAGAGAAACAGGATCTTGCGCTATTTTAAGAATCTCGCGCACCTTATCGGGCGTCATATTCATTCTCTCGGCGATTTCCTCTGCCGAAGCGTCGTGACCGAGCTCTTGGAGAAGCTGACGGGAAACGCGCGATACCTTGTGTATCGTCTCAACCATGTGCACGGGAATTCTTATTGTGCGCGCCTGGTCGGCAATGCTTCTGGTTATTGCCTGTCTTATCCACCACGTCGCATAGGTTGAAAACTTATATCCCTTTTCGTAATCGAATTTATCGACCGCTTTCATAAGTCCGAGGTTGCCCTCCTGAATCAAATCCAGGAAAAACATGCCCTTGCCGACATATCTTTTAGCAATGCTTACAACAAGTCTCAAATTAGCTTCGACAAGCTGCTGCTTTGCCTTCTCGTCTCCCTCGGACATCTTCCGTGCGAGCTCAAGCTCTGTCTCCGCATCAAGAAGCGGCACCTTTCCTATTTCCTTGAGATACATTCTTACCGGATCGTCAATGGAAAGTCCCTCTTGCGAGAGCATCTTTTCCATATCCTCTGCCGATCCGAGCTGTTCGACCTCGGCTTCAATATCTTCGACATCGGGATCTTCCGTTATGTCCACCGAGTCGGGGTCTACGTCGTCAGAATAAATCTTGTCATACTCGTCAACGCCGTCAAGAACATCGGTTATCTGAGTGCCTGTTATATCGGCCGAATCCTTTTCTATCAGCTCGTTTACATCGATGTTGGTCTCGTCATTAATCATGCTTTTCCCTCTTTTCTTTTAATATGTCGTTTATGTCCATATTCTTTATGTTTTTTGATTTTTTTAGCGTCGATATACATTCATCGAGCACTTTTTTAT
>CAMGCN010000137.1 GCA_946040935.1 uncultured Clostridia bacterium
ACATTATAGTATGTACTGCCTTCAAATAATCCAATGGGAGTTATCATAGCATTTTCAAGGCCTTGGCTCGCCGCGCCCATTGATACAGACGGGTCGTTTATTTTAAGGGTAGATATCGTTCCGAAATTATAGGGTGAATCCCAGTTTACAAGAGAGAAATTGAACGCACAGAGATATCCACCGTCACCGTTAACCGTGAATCCCTTAAAATAATTCATATTAGCGCTGGCGTCGCTGTTCTTACTCGATGTTGCCGTAGATGACTTGGTAACCGTTCGGAAACCTCCGATAAGCGCGTCGTTATCACCGATTCCCTCAACGTCTATTGCAAAGCAAGCCGTAGCCTTCGGCGAAGAAAATGTATAGGACGGAAGGGCATTTCCGACAATTTCAATACATCCGTCAGCCGACTGTGCAGGCAGACCGTACGCAACCTCGCCTTTAATATTATCGTCATAGTCTTCGATAACAACCGAGTCGTTGCATACTTCACATACGCTCGCACACTTTGTATCATTAATTACCGCGCTGTACCTATGAGCAGTCTTGCCAAGAGGCACTTCCACGGTATCACCGCAGTCAGAACAGATATATACTATCTTGCCTTCTTTAATACATGTAGGCTCTTCGCGCGATGTCTCGGCATAGTTGTGTCCTTTTACATTAAGGGTAAGGAACTCGGCTCTGTGTTCGGCGCCCTTTGCGTCCTTCCATACGGCATAGCATGCGCCGATGGTGCTCGCCGACATGGTGATCTCGGCTCTGCCGTTTTCCGTGTCAATCTTGTTGTCGCCGATATAGTAACACATATCATACGAATTTTCAACGAAATAGGCAAGAGAAATCCTGTCGCCCATTTCCGCCTCCACCTTCGCACTGTTGCCTGAAACGACAGTCGGCGTCGCGCTTCCGTTTACATTATAATCTTTATCATGTAAATATTCGTTTTCCGATACAGCCTCACCGGAAACCGTAATATTACCGAGCTTGTTCGCGCCGATACTTTTCTGATAAACGCCCTCGTTTGCAAAAGCGATGTTAGCTGCTTTGTCTTCGCTCAAGTCGTCGTTTACATTCGACATACGCATAAACACCTCATATTTTCCCTCGGGAATATTCTTGGGAAGAACGAGAGTGAAATCATATTCGCACGTTTCGGTGCTCTTTATATCGGTTTTTGCATTAAGCTCTACGGGGCAGGAATAATACTTTCCCTTACTGTAAAGCAAAATCTCCGTTTCTTTGTCGCGAAAAACATTGCCAAATCCTGTGTTTTCAATTTTGCCCTTAAGACGAAGTTCTCCTCCGGGCGCCGCGCCCTGAGAGAGAGTTGACTTGCGAAGAACAAAACGGTAACCCATGTGGTCATACATAAATTTACGCAAGCTCATTCCGTAGTACTCGGAAACGTCGGGCATACCTTCAAACTCATATTTGTCTGTAAACTCAACTTCGTCAAGACATACGCACAGAGAATGGGTTGATGTGCCGATATTGCGAAGATATGAAAGGTGAGTGAGATAGAACTCCTCAACGATATTATAATCTTTGTATATTACGCTGTTCGCTCTTGCATATTCCTCGGTTACATACGCGAGCTCTCCTCCGTAAGGAACATACTCGGCATATTTAAGGAACTGCGCCGCCTGTTCACGGCTGAGGTTGCCGCTTCCGCCGCTGAATGTACCGTAGTCGCTGAAAGTACCGAGGTAACCGTCGTTGTACATACCTATACGGTGAAAATTTTTAGTATCCGTAAGAGGAATGAGCGCCATAAACGACGAAGAATTAATACCGTAATAAGAAAGCATATACTGAGGCGAGCGAATCTGCAGACCTATTTCATCGTTGAGACATTCAAGCCACTTTCCGATGATTCTCGACATATATTTGCTGTCTGCGTATTTAGAAGAGTGCATCTCGCCCCAAGGTCCAACCATACCGCACTCTATTGCAACGACAACATCAGAATATTCGTTGAGAACATCCGACAGCTGCTTGATATGATAAAGCATCATATTAAAGTCGTTCGGTTCGTTGCCGTATGATTCATCCCATGAATACGCAAAACGGAATGCCATTTCAGCGCCGTTGTGACGCGCGTTAGCAAGAGTCTGTGCAATGGCGTCAAGCGTCTGGGCGTTTATCGGAATATCTTTTCCGCCGACGCCCGACTTTCCGTGACTGCCGTATGTATAATCGTTTCCGGCCGAAAAGGCGCGCAGGTCAAAAAGCGCGGTATTGTAAGCTCCTGTAGGATTCAAAACTTTAGTATTGCCGTCCTTCGAGCATACCGTCCATCCGCCGATGGCAGTCTGACCTCTTCCGGGGTTTGTGCTGATAAGCTCTGTAGAATCGAGATAAGATAATCCTGAATCGACAAGCGTATCATTTGCCGAAGCGGCAAAGCTCGCCGTTGCGAGGCACATCGCAAGACACAGAAAGAAAGAAATGATTTTTTTCATAATTAACTCCTTGTTGTTTTTATTAAACAATATCTGTTTCAATAGTTATATGCAACGTAAACACCGCGCCGTCATCGCTTACGTTTATATCATAAGAATAGGAATATTTTTGCAAATTATTATCACTTGAATACGCAACGTATTTAATATCAGATAAAGAAATCCTCTCGTCCGGAAGGGCGGCATATCCGTCAAAAAACGCGGAACAGCGAAGAAGCTCATCACGATGCTCCTCCGGAATAAGCTCTGAAGAAAACCTCGTCATGCCGTTTTCATACTCTCCCTGTATATCCTCCTCGCAGGGCGGAATATAGCAGGCCGCTTTTATGACGGCGTCGTTCAGCTCTTTATCGGCGAGTATAATCTGCCCGCCGCTGTCGCTCACACTGTATTCCGTCTCGGTCTGTGTGAGCTTTGCCGTATAATCTATTTGTGTGCCCTCGGGCGCTCCCTCGACAGTTGCACGAAATACCGCAGTCTGAGAAAGAGCACGAGAACCGTACTCATTCAAAACATCGGTATATACATCGATGCACGCCTCTGTATCAGCTCCCGAATCGTTTTGCGGCTCATTTGCTCTTGCACACGATGAAAAGACAAGAAGCACCGCCGAAAGTATCAGTAAAAATCTTTTATTCATACAGTGTTTTTACCGTCACAGTTATGTTCTCATTGCCTATGGTACTCGCAACAGTAAAATCAAAACCGTACTCGCAAAAGATGAGCTTTCCTGCGGCGTTTATTTTAGCAGTATAGTACAGCTTTCCCATAGTTATATTATCAGCCGTGTCCTTTTCATATCCGCTAAAGAAATTTGAAGACATCATGAGCTTGTATTTATAATCCGCGGCATTGAGCACCGCGCTCACTACCGTCACATTTTCACTCGTTTCAAAATTATATGTATCGAGTTCAAGAGGAGTCAGAAGATTACACTGGCGCATAAAAATATCAACCGGCACTTCGCTTGTTTTTCCGCTTGCGGCAGTATAAACACCGTCTGAATAATATACGCTCACCTCTTTGCCCGAGGCGACAGTGCTTCCTACATAGCTGTCGCTTGCCTTATCATACTTCACGGTCGTGGAATACGGATGACTCTCATGCCATCCGTCATCCATATCTACATAGTAACAAAAGGATATTTTCGCAGTATAGGAACCGAGAAAATTCAACGCCTTTTTATAAACGTCCTCTTTTGGCAGATCCACCCTCTCGTCTTCGGGTTTTGTTTCCTCTTCCTTTCCTTCATCCGTCACCGTAACGTTCACACCGTCGTTATCATCATAGGTTCCGTAATAAAGCACGTCGTCGTCATCAATCTTCCGGGGCGGAGTATAGCTGCCGTCATCCGAATACTCTCCCCCTCCGGCACCGAGAACAGGCGTTTGCGCGGGAACTTCCGTGCCCGAGTCTTTTGCACTGTCTGAACTATCTTCTGTATTTTCCGATATGTCGCTTGCAAACGTGCCCTTTTCCGTTGAGTCCGGCTGTAATGTCTGTCTCTT
>CAMGCN010000138.1 GCA_946040935.1 uncultured Clostridia bacterium
AGTACGCTTCTACGGAAAAGACGGACAGTGGCTTGCTACCAACAGGATTACAACAGGTGCAGGACACTGGTCATACGACAGAGTTAAGGCTCCCACACTTGCTTCACTTTACAACGGCGCTGACCTCGGCGAGGGCTTCCTCTACTGGGCTGACGCTGAAGGAAACCAAGTAGATCAGCTTTACGACTCTATGGATGTATATGCCGTATATGAAAAGGACGATGTCCTTTACGGCGATGTTAACGGCGACGAAGTCATCACATCGTCCGATGTAACCGCACTTTCAAGATATGTGGCAGGTTGGGGCGAAGGCTATGAGCTTGCTAACTTGGCTGCGGCAGACGTTAATTGCGACGAAGTCATCACATCGTCCGATGTAACCGCGCTTTCAAGATATGTGGCAGGTTGGGGCGAAGGATACGAAATCGGACCTAAGGCCTAACACAAACTGTAAATTAAAATAAAAAAGAGAACGGAGAAATCCGTTCTCTTTTTTTGGCTTGTTTGTTGCATTTATAGTATTTATAACTTAAAAAACAGTAAAAAAGTATGCGTAAAGGGGAAAAAAGGCGAAAAGCTCTTGACAAAGCCTTTCCTTTGCAATATAATATATAAGCCGCAATTTTGTAATGCAATGAAAGAGAGGTGCATGACGATGGTAAGAACGTATCAACCTAAGAAGCGTCAGAGATCAAAAGTTCACGGCTTCAGAAAGAGAATGAGTACTGCCAACGGAAGAAAGGTGTTACACAGACGCCGTGCGAAGGGCAGAGCAAAACTCAGCGCCTGACAATAATGCAAAACCACCGATGCAGGCATAGCCCATCGGTGCTTTTTGTTGATTTGGGAGGAACAGGTGAAAGAAACCGCAATATGCGAAAATCACTTATATGCCAAAGCGTATAAATCAGGAAAGAAATACGAAACGCGAACGGTGGCAGTTTACATACTCCCCGATCGCCGCGCCTCGTTTTTGGCGAAAAGCCACCCTGAAAAAATACGCATAAACCGCCTCGGGATAACTGTGTCTAAAAAGTTCGGAAAGGCATTTGAAAGAAACCGCGCCAAACGAATCATACGCCACGGTTACCGTGATGTCACTCGGAAAAACAATGTCCGCGTCGGATTTTTAATAGTAATTGTGGCACGCTCGGCCGCTTTTGGCGCAAAGAGCACCGACATAGCAAAGGACATAACGAAAGCTTTTGAAAAAGCGGATATGTTTATATGAAGCATATAGCTATATTTTTAATACGAGCATACAGACGGTGGATTTCTCCCTTGAAAACGCCTTGCTGCCGATTTACGCCTACCTGTTCTCAATACGCGATTGACGCGTTTTCCGAGTGGGGATTTGTTGTCGGCTTGTATTTGAGCGTTTTCCGAGTAGCACGGTGTAACCCCTTTTCAAAGGGCGGATACGATCCCGTGCCGCTAAAAAGAAATAAGAAAGACAAGAGGTAGTATTTTGTTAGATGCTCTGTATCGCATACTTGCCCTGCCGCTGACGTGGTTTTATGATTTTACGGGCAATTATGTTGTTGCTATGATTCTCTATGCCGTGCTGATAAAGATAGTGCTTTTCCCGTTCGGCATGAAGCAACAAAAGAATATGATAAAGCAGGCTTCTCTGCGTCCAAAGGAAATGGCGATTCGCAAGCGTTATGCAGGCAGAAACGACAAAAAAACGCAGATGAAGATGCAGGAGGACCTGCAGAAGCTTTATCAGAGTGAGAATTACAACCCTATGTCGGGATGCGGACCTATGCTTATTCAGCTTCCCGTTATCTGGGTACTTTACCGTATTGTTTACGGACCGCTAATGTATATCGTAGAGATGAGCTCGGGACTCTGCCAGAAGCTCGCAGATGTCGCCGCCCAGATCGCAGGCGGCAACTTCAGCGCGAAGTATCAGCTCCAGTGGATAAACCTCATACGCGATAATTTCGACTCCTTTAAGGACGTCGCGACAGACTCGGGTGAAAAATTCAGTGATTTTTTCCCGTCTCTTGACTCGTTTAACGAGTTTTTCAATGCTTTCAAAATATTCGGGGTAGATGTGTCGGGCAAACCGTGGGATTCCCTCACGTCTATAAAAGATAACGGCTTTACGCTTCTTGCAGTCGGAATGGTGCTCATTCCGGTGCTTGTTTTCGCGTCGCAGTATCTTTCCATGAAGATTGTGAGAAAGCTCTCATATCAGCCGGTACAGGACGCACAGACGGCGGCTTCTATGAAGATAATGGACCTCGCTATGCCGCTTATGACCTTGTACATGGCGTTCATTCTTCCCGGAATACTCGGAATTTACTGGATAGTAAACTCCCTCCTTGCGATAGTACAGCAGGTGGTTCTGAAGAAGATGTATCCAATACCGCAATTTACCGAAGAGGACTACAAGGCGGCCGAACGCGCTCTCAAGGGCTCGTCAAAGTCGCAGAAACAGCAGAAAAAAGAAAAAGTAATCAATCCTAAATCTCTTCATCATATAGACGACGATGACGATGACGAAGTCGCGGCGGCCGATGACGAGGAAGAGGAAGAAGCAGAAGGTGACGATTTTGAATAACGAACTTCGCACACAGGGAAAGACTGTCGAAGAAGCCGTCAAAAGAGCGGCAAATCAGCTGGGCGTTTCCCCCGAAACGATAAAATATGAGGTCATTACCGAGCCGAAAAAGGGTTTTCTCGGTATAGGCGAAGTCCCTGCCACAATACGGGTTATAACCAAAAAAGACCCGAGCGAGCTTGCACTCGATTTTATTGATTCGCTCATTGAAAATATGGGCATCGAAGCGGAAGTCAGCATGGAAGACACAAGCGACGGGGACAAGCTGATAAGAATTTACGGCGAGGACGCCAGCGTCCTTATCGGACATCACGGCGATACCCTCGACAGCTTGCAGTATCTTTGCAATTTAGCCGCAAACAAAAAGGCGGACGAAAACGACGACAGGGAATATACCCGCATTACGGTCGACATAGAGGATTACAGAAAGCGCAGAGAAGCGACTTTGCGCGCGCTTGCAAAGCGTATGGCCTCCAAGGTGCTTAAATATAAGCGCAATATTACACTCGAGCCCATGACTCCTTACGAGAGAAGAATAATTCATTCGGAGATACAGGGTATAGACGGAGTTACGACCAATTCCATAGGTCAGGACTCAAACAGACGGGTTGTAATAATATATGAAAAATAAACAAAAGAGGCTGTAAAAACAGCGCAGAGCCCTTAAGGGCAGATAGCCTTGATTTGCGTCGGTTTTATCTGTTATTAAGAAGGCAAAAACATATAAAATAAAACCCCATAATGTGGAAAATCCGCTCTTGCGAGCGGATTTTCTGATTTTTGTCCCAAGAAAATGATTTTGTCCCAAGAAAATGATTTCTGCCCCAAGAAATGATCTTTGTCCCGTGAAAAAATCACCTCTCGGCGTACCGTGTAGCCGTCGGGGCATGCGGCGCAGGATTTTTTATAACAGCTCTGTCATGGGTGGTTACACAGCGAGTTTTTTACATCCCGTTTTTTGTTTATTATCTTAATATACGGGTTGGGAGGAGGCGGGGAAATAAATCATATCGGTTACCTCGAGGGGCGTTCGCTCTTGACAATACAGACAAAAAAATATATAATAAAATATGTGTAGTGTTTGCAAGAGTATTTTATTGCGGTAAAAACCGCGAAAGACTACTTTATATATTAATTTGATATATTAATTTGGCAAATTACTGAAGCGGCGCCGTATGATATGCGCCGTAAAAAAATTGAATAAGGAGGTGCTCAAATGAACTACTACACCATAATAACAGGTGTCGTGTGCTTTGTGGTTGCCGCAGCAATCGGTTTTATTCTCGGCATAGCGTACCGCAAAAAGGTCGCAGAAGCTGAAATAGGTTCGGCGGAAGAGAAAGCGAAATCTATTGTTAAAGACGCTGAAAAAGTAGCTGAAAACAAGAAGAAA
>CAMGCN010000139.1 GCA_946040935.1 uncultured Clostridia bacterium
CATTTAATACTATACTATTCTTGATATAAATTCTTATAATTAAAGGAAACGGACAAATGTCGGAAAAAAAGAATAAAAAAAGAAGAAACCTGTATGACATCCTAAACAACGGTAACGATAAAAAGGGCGTCGAAAAAACAGAGGACGACGGAAAAAGAGGTATATTCTACTTTTTCAAGCTGTTCGGACGGCGCTTCGGCGTTATGGTAGAATTGAATATACTCTACCTCCTCGCAAACTTCCCGTTATTTTTCCTGTTATTCGCTCTCAGCGGTTACGCAGGGAAAACCACGACCGCGCCCGCGTCCGCTCTATTCCCTGCTTTACATTCAGTAATCAGCTCGGGAAATGCCAATCCCCTCGCCGCATCCCTTTACGGTATTCACGGCATTCAGAGCACGATGATGATAAACACAACTCTTTCCTATGTTTTTTACGCCCTCTCCCTGCTTTTGATTTTCACCTTCGGACTCTCAACTCTGGGTGTAACTTATAATCTGCGAAACATAGTAAAGGGCGAACCTCTCTTCATTCTATCGGATTTCTTTGAGGTAATACGCAAAAATCTCAAGCAAGGCATTATTATGGGCATTATAGACATCGCCGTTATAGCGTTGCTTATACTCGACTTCACCGTATATACAGGGTATATGAAATATATCGCCATCGGTATTTTTGTGATATATTTTATCATGCGCTTTTATATCTATATTCTTATACCGACATTTAATCTTTCGATTTTCAAAGTGCTGAAAAACTCAATGATATTTGTCGTACTTAATATCAAACGAAACATAGCCGCATTCTTTGGAATTGCCTTTGTCATTGCTATAAATATAGTTCTTTTAGACCTTTATTTCCCGATAGGAATACTCCTACCGTTCGCTTTGACCGTTTCAAGCTGCATGTTTATAGGCGTATACGCGGCATGGCCGTCAATCAATGAAATCATGATAGAGCCGTACAGCGAAGAAAAAGAGGAAAAGGAAGAGGAACCGATATTCACTGACAGAGGATAGATGACAGTACAGTCAAACGGCTTATCTTTCATGAAAGTCAAATAAAGAATCATATAACAAAACGACCGTAGATTTGTTCCACGGTCGTTTTTAGATTTCATTATTACGTTATTCGGATTCTGTTTTATCGGAAGAGTCTTCTTTTTGAGGCTCGCCGACAAGCTCACTCAAACGCTTTGCCTGTTCGGCCGCCGTTTTTTCAGCCTCTTCGGCTTCCTTGGCTCTCTTTTCGTTTTCTATTTCAGAATCCTTCTTTTTCTTTTGTGCAATGGCTATAAGGTCATCCTCGGTAGGTTCACCATTCATAGACAGCTCGAACTGATCCTCGTCCATGGTCTCATGAGATGTGAGGTAATTCGCTATGAAATCCAGCTTTGCCCGATTCTCGGTGAGTACCTTTTTACAAAGCTCGCATGCCTCGGAAATAATAGCGTGAATCTCGCTGTCAATGAGCTTTGCCGTCTCCTCGGAATAGTCGCGGCTGTTATTGAAATCGCGGCCGAGGAATATCTCATCGTCGGTATGACCGCTTCCGTATACAACCGGTCCCAGCTTATCGCTCATACCGAGTTTTGTAACCATTTTCTTTGCGATTTGAGTTGCTCGCTGAATATCGTTGGAAGCTCCGCCCGAGAAATCGCCGAACACAAGCTGCTCAGCGACTCTTCCGCCGAGGAGCATGGCGATCTGCTCTTTCAGTTCGCTTCTGTACTCGCTGTATTTATCCTCTGTCGGAGGATTGAGGGTAAAGCCGAGCGCTCTTCCGCTCGGTATGATGGAAATCATACGAACAGGATCGACATGAGGAAGAGAATATGCCATGATTGCGTGACCTGCCTCGTGGTATGCCGTCTTTCTCTTTTCCTCCGGCTTTATGACCATCGACTTCTTCTTTGTTCCCACTATAATCTTGAGAGTAGACGCCTCTATGTCATCCATACCGATAAGATTCTTACCGTTTCGCGCGGCAAGGAGCGCCGCCTCATTAAGCAGGTTTGCAAGATCAGCGCCGGTGAAGCCCACCGTTGTCTTTGCAACCTGCGAGAAATCAACATCACTGCCGAAGGGCTTGCCCTTCGCGTGTACTTTAAGAATGGCTTCTCTGCCTGCAAGGTCGGGATATCCGATAGTTATCTGTCTGTCAAATCTGCCCGGACGAAGGAGTGCCGGATCGAGTATATCGGGGCGGTTTGTTGCCGCCATTACTATAACTCCCTCGTTTGCACCGAAGCCGTCCATTTCAACAAGCAACTGGTTTAAGGTCTGTTCTCTTTCGTCGTGACCGCCGCCGAGTCCCGCTCCTCTGTGTCTGCCGACAGCATCAATTTCATCTATAAATACAATGCTGGCAGGTGATTTCTTTGCCGTCTCGAATAGATCGCGCACTCGGGAAGCGCCGACGCCTACATACATCTCAACAAAATCCGAACCTGATATTGAATAGAAAGGAACTCCCGCCTCTCCTGCAACAGCTTTCGCAAGCAAGGTTTTACCTGTACCGGGAGGGCCCACAAGGAGAACGCCGTGGGGAATACGCGCGCCGAGCTTGGAAAACTTTCCGGGATTTTTTAAGAACTCAACAATCTCCTCAAGCTCCTCTTTTTCCTCGTCGTTTCCTGCAACATCGGCAAAAAGAACTTTTTTCTTTTCATCCGAACCGAGCTTGGCTTTTGCCTTACCGAAGGAGTTCAGCTTATTACCCTTGCCCGACGCCTGGCGCATAGCGACAATAAAGAGAATAACCATGATAGCGATAATTATAATCGTGGGAAGATACAAAACCCATGCAGGGTAGTTTATCGGCTCTTCAAAGTTATACTTGACATCGTTTTGCGAGTAGTACTCCTTACAGTCCGAAACGAAAAGATACAAATCGCGCAGCGTATAGGTAACTGTCTCATTGTCTCTCGTTTTCAGTGTAAGCTCATTATCGGTGCTTATCTCAAAAGATGCCACCTCATCGTTCTTGAAGAGCGAAACAATATCGCTGTACTGCTTTTTTTCGACAGGCGCCTGTCCGAAAAGAGAGCTTGCGACAAAAAGCAGCATCCCGATAAGTACGGCATAGAAAATGACGTATTTGAAAGTGTTTTTCATTATATCCTCCGTTTATTTACCGTAAACGCACGGTTTAAGAACTCCGACAAAGGGAAGCTCCCTGTATGCTTCATTATAATCAAGTCCGTATCCCACAACAAACTCATCAGGTATTACAAAGCCTGAATAATCGGGATTGAAGTCGACCTCTCTGCGCTCGGGTTTATCAAGCAAAGTGCATGTACGTATGCTGCGCGCTCCCCGAAGCTCAAGATACTTTGTAAGATGAGCAAGAGTCCGCCCGGAGTCAATAATATCCTCAACAATAACGACATTACATTCATCAAGGTCCTCTCTGTGTAAATCGAGAAGTATCTTAATGTTTCCCGAAGAAGAGGTGCCTGAACCGTAAGAGCTTACTTTCATGAAATCGATATCAACAGGTATTGTGACCGCTTTCATAAGATCCGCCATAAATACCACAGAGCCTTTGAGTATACATATAAGAACAAGCTTACCCTCTCTGTCTCTGTAATCCTCGTCGATTTTTTTAGCTATCTGCGCCACTCTTTCTTTTATCTGCTCTTCGGTCAGCAGTACGCGCTCTATATCAGCAGTTAAATCGCGATACATTTTTATTCTCCTCTGAAGTAATATATATTAAGTCCGCCCGAATCTTCGGTAAACATACCGTCTCGCGTCTTATGACCGGGCAACCAAAACGGACCGTTCTCATCACAGAAAACAGGAGTTGACCTCTTCTGTGCATAAGTCAATTTATCGTCCTGAAGCATTTTTTTGACTTTCTTTGTAATACCGCCCGTTCTGTAAGAATCACCGGGATTTCGGGAACGAACAATTACTTTGTTAATTTTATCAGAAGCTATTGTCACGT
>CAMGCN010000140.1 GCA_946040935.1 uncultured Clostridia bacterium
GTAGTAATCAGGTCGAGATTAAATTCCCTCTCTATTCTCTCCTCGATTATCTCCATGTGCAAAAGTCCGAGAAAGCCGCATCTGAAGCCAAAGCCGAGAGCAGCTGATGTTTCAGGCTCAAAAGAAAGAGCCGCGTCGTTTAGCTGAAGCTTTTCGATAGCGTCACGAAGATCGGGATACTTCGCGCCGTCTGCCGGGTAAATGCCCGAATATACCATGGGAAGCGCTTTCTTAAATCCCGGAAGCGCCTCTTCGCAAGGCCTGTCCGCGACGGTTACGGTATCTCCGACGCGAGTTTCCGAAACGCTCTTTATCGACGCAGTGATATAACCGACCTCGCCGGCGTGAAGCTCGCTTGCCTCGGAAAGACCGAGCGCACTCATATATCCCACGCTGACGACGGTGGAAACAGCGCCTGTATTCATCATAAGTATGTTATCGCCCGCCTTGAGAGTTCCCTCAAAGACACGCACATACACAACGACTCCGAGATATGAGTCGTAATAAGAGTCGAAAATCAATGCTTTTAGAGGTGCTGACGCGTCACCCTTGGGTGCGGGAATATCCGAAACAATCTTATCGAAAACATCTCCTATATTTATTCCTGCTTTTGCGGAAACTGCGGGAGCATCCTGTGCAGGAATACCGATAATATCCTCAATTTCGTTTTTAACGCCGTCTATGTCCGCCGAAGGAAGGTCGATTTTATTAATCACGGGGATTATCTCAAGTCCGCAGTCTGCGGCAAGATAAGCGTTTGCGAGAGTCTGCGCCTCTATGCCCTGCGTCGCATCAACGATAAGCAACGCGCCCTCGCACGCCTGAAGGGAGCGAGACACCTCATAGTTAAAGTCGACATGGCCGGGGGTGTCAATAAGATTCAAAACATACTGTTCACCGTCAGGCGCAGTATAGTCAAGACGTACGGCACGCGCCTTTATGGTTATGCCCCTCTCCCTTTCCAAATCCATATTGTCGAGAAGCTGGTTTTCCATCTCCCTCGCAGAAACGGATTTTGTATACTCAAGGAGACGGTCGGCGAGCGTCGACTTTCCGTGGTCTATATGTGCTATGATAGAAAAATTTCTGATATTTTTGCTTGACGCCATTTTTATGCTTCTGTAATTACTCTTCCGGTTTTTCGCCCAGGCTCACGGTGAGAGTTATCTCTGTTCCCTCGGCGACTTCGTAGTTTGCAGGCACACTCTGAAACATTACCGTACCTTTTTCAAATTCGCTTGAATACTCTTGTTTTTCCTTTGCGGCGACAAGTCCGCTCTTCTTTATATCGGCTATCGCCTCTGAAAGCTTCCACTTTGTATAATCGGTTACGGTCACAAGCTTCTTTTCAGGTCCCAGACTTACGGTAAGATTGATTTTATCTCCCGCTTTAACGGTCGTGCCTGCGGCAGGCTCTGTGGAGATAACACTACCGGCGGGTATAGTGTCGTCATATTTTGTTACGACGGCGTTTGCGTCAACGTAAAGTCCGAGTGAGCGTATAGCCGTTATAGCGTCAGACTTGGGAGTTCCCGAATAATTATCGAGAACAATCTTTTCGACGCCCTGGCTGACCTTAAGCGTAAGCTCGCAAAACTGCTTTCCGTCGATTACCTTTTTCTTTGCGCCTGCGTTTGGCGACTGCTCTATAATCGTATTTTCCTCTTTATCGGAATTTACATACTCAACTACTATACGGTAATTCTTTAGTTCAAGATTATTTTTTAACTCATCTGAATACTGCTGTCCGACAAAATCGTCGACTATTATGGAATACGCATTGTTGGAATCGTCATTCAGTATTCTCATAACTAACGTAACAATGGTAATTGACGCGACGATAATAAAGGCGCTGGTAACCCCCAAAATAATCGGGAACATTGACCTCTGTACTCTTTGCTGCGCGGCGGTATGACTCTTTTTCAACGACATGTCGAGCTTTGTAATCTCCCCTTGTTTTTTCTTTGTTTTGAAAACATACTCGGGATTTTTCTTTATCCTTTCGAGAAGTCTTAACATTTGTGTGGCACTCTGTATACGCTTATCCGGTTGCTTTTCCATAGCGCCGAGTATTATCTGCTCAAGCCCCTTCGGTATAGTCGGAACAATTTCCGTTGGCCGTTTGGGCTGATCCTTAACATGCATCAGCGCGACCGAAACTGGTGAGTCGGCAACAAAGGGAAGCTGACCTGTGCACATCTCATACATCATAACGCCGAGTGAGTAAATGTCGCTTCGTCTGTCGACCTTCTTTCCGCTTGCCTGCTCGGGACTGATATAGTAAACCGTTCCTATTGCCTTATTTGTCATAGTAATAGTATCGGTGTTAGGTAATTTCGCGATTCCGAAGTCGGTGACTTTTATCACGCCGTTTTTCAGTAACATGATATTCTGCGGCTTGATATCCCTGTGAACTATACCTTTTGAGTGGGCGTGCTCAAGCGCCAAAAGAATCTGCTCGGTATATTGAAGCATCTCACGCAAACCGAGCGTTCCTTTTTTGTTCAGGTAGTTTTTGAGTGTTATACCCTCTACCCTCTCCATTACTATATACTTTCTGTTCTCTCTGACCGAAACGTCGTAAATCTTTACGATGTTGGGATGAGAGAGCATAGCAACTGCTTTTGATTCATTTATAAACCGTTTAACAGACTGGGCGTCGTGTGAAATCTCCTCTTTGAGCATTTTGAGCGCCACCGTACGTTTCATCACCGTGTCGTACGCCTCAAAAACCACCGCCATACCGCCTATGCCGATTATTTTTTCAATTCTGTATCTGTTATCAAACGTCTGTCCTATATAATTTTCATACATACCGATAACCTCAATCCTTGTGTTCGTGCAGATACAAAGCGACCGTTATATTGTCGCCGCCGCCGTTTTCATTTGCAATGTCAACGAGGGTATTGCACACCCTCTCCATATCGTCGCTTTTGCTGAGATTGCTCTCATAATCAAAAGAAAGCACCGTATCCTTTATTACGCTTTCCTCCACATAATTCGTCAGTCCGTCCGAGCATAGGAGCAGAAATGCATTGTCCCCGAACTCCACACGGAAAACGTCGGGCTCTACCTTTTCGTCGATCCCGATAGCTTTCATGATTATATTTTTGTTTACGTTATTCTTTGCCTCTTCTTCAGTAAGTTCGCCGATATCTACAAGATACTGGACATACGAGTGGTCGTGCGTCACCTTATCAATTACATTTCCGAAAATAAGGTATGCTCTGCTGTCGCCGACATTTACGACAAACGCCGTATTATCAACTACCAAAGCGCCGACAAGCGTGGTACCCATGCCCGAGAGCTCGTCGTTTTTTTCCGACTCGAGATATACGGCTCTGTTAGCAGACTGCACGCTCTTTATGAGCATGACTTCGGCCGCGTCGGGTGAAAGTTCGCACTTTTTACCGTCCTCCGACCTTTTTTGGATTTCCTCTCTCATGCTGTCGAGAAAAGCTTTAGCCGCAACCGAGCTTGCAATGTTTCCGCCGTTTGCGCCGCCCATACCGTCGCATACGAGAAAAACGAAGACATTGTCACACATCTTCTCACTTGAAAAAGCGTCCTGATTGACCTCTCGTTTTTTGCCTATATCTGTTTTACCGAAAAAATACATTAATTCCCCTCGTTCAGTCTTAACTGACCGCAAGATGCGTTTATGTCCGGCCCGAGCGTTCTCCTGACCGTTGCGTTTATATTAAGGGAATTCAGCATATCGCAAAATTCCTTTACGCCGTTTTTGGATATTGAGCGCATACCGCGCTCCTTAACCTCGTTTACCGAGATTAAATTTACATGTACGGGTGTTCCCACGCCCATGTACCGCTTAAGCAGCGAGGCAAGAGCATGAGCGTTTTCCTTTGAATCGTTTTCCCCTTTTATTAACGTATACTCAAATGAAATACGTCCTGTCTCTTATACACATCTCCGAGCCCACGAGACGCTAC
>CAMGCN010000141.1 GCA_946040935.1 uncultured Clostridia bacterium
GTGCTTTGAGAGCGCAGAAGAAATGCTCAAAATGCCTAAACTCGCCGATGTCATGTTTATTTGTACAATGGACAGACAGCACTATTCTCATGCTATTTCCGCAATGGAAAAGGGATATGATCTTCTTCTCGAGAAGCCTATTTCCCCTAATCTTAAGGAATGTCGCGAGATAGCAGATACTGCAAACCGTCTCGGCAGAAACGTCGTTGTATGTCACGTTCTTCGTTACACGCCTTTCTATCAGGCTGTAAAGAAAGAAATGGACTCGGGCAAGATAGGCGACATAGTTGCAATTCAGGCGATGGAGCAGGTAGGATACTGGCATCAGGCGCACAGCTTCGTGCGCGGCAACTGGAGAAACTCGGACGAGACAAGTCCCATGATTTTGCAGAAATCCTGCCATGACATGGATATTCTCACATGGCTTGCAGGCAGTAAGTGCAAGAGCCTTTCCTCTGTCGGAGGACTGCACGAGTTTAAGGCCGAGAAAGCGCCCGATGGCTCGGCAGAACGTTGTGTGTACTGCCAATATAAGGATACCTGTCCTTACAGCGCGGTCAAGTTCTACATATCAAAAATCAGAAACGGCGAAACTCACTGGCCGGTAAATATTGTCCTCGAGAATGCAACAGAGGAGACTATGCTTGAAAAACTGAAGACGAGCCAGTACGGCAGATGCGTATATCACTGTGATAACAATGTCGTCGACCATCAGATGGTACAGATGACCATGGAAAACGGAATTATAATCAATTTCGTAATGAGCGCGTTCACCGTCGGCGGCAGGGATCTGCGGGTTCTCGGAACAAAGGGTATGATAGAGGCAAATATGGATTTGGGCACCGTTAAAGTTCGTGTGTTCAACGGTACGGGCGGAACGGACGATACCGACATAGACGTATTTTCTCTCACTACCGACTTTTCAGGCCACGGCGGCGGAGACGTACGTCTCGTTCGCGACTTGTTTGAGATTGTCGCAGGAGAAAAGAGCATGTCGAGCGCACTTACGTCCATCGACCTTTCCTGTGCCAGTCATTATATGGCCATGGCGGCGGAAGAGTCACGTCTGCGCGGCGGTGAAGTAATAGATATAGATAAATTTGTCAGCGAGATCTGACAAAAATAAAAAATCCTTGACAAAACAGGAAAAGTATATTAAAATAACAAAGCGCGTCCAAAGGCGTGCATGAAACATTTAGTTTCTCTTTGCAACGGGCAAATCTTTGATGTTCGTTGCCTTATGTCCACAGGGAGGTGTAAAAACTATGGCAAAGATCAACTCAAGCTACGAATCGGTATTCGTTGTTGATATGCAGCTCGGCGACGAGGGCGTAAAAGCAATGGTTGAGAAGTTTACTTCTCTTATCGCTTCGAACGGTGAAATCACCGAAACAAACGAGTGGGGTAAAAAGAGACTTGCATACCCCATAAACGATCTTACCGACGGTTACTATGTGTGTGTGAAGTTCAAGGCACCCGGGGATTTCCCCGCAGAGCTTAACAGAATCTTCAACATCACCGAGGGTATCATGCGCGGTATCGTCGTAAAGGTTGAGGAGTAAAGCTATGGCTAACTTCAATCTTAATAAGGTTATTTTGGGAGGGCGGCTCGTGCGCGATCCCGAACTGAGACAGACTAACAGCGGTATTCCGGTAACGTCATTTTCCATTGCCGTCGACCGCAGATATCAGTCGCAGGATTCCGCAAACGGCGGACAAAGCGCCGACTTTATCAACATCGTTGCATGGAGACAGAGAGCGGAATTTGTATGCAAGTATTTCAAAAAAGGTAGTTCTATCTGTATCGTAGGTTCTCTCCAGTCACGTTCTTGGACTGACGCGAACGGTCAGAAGCAGTATGCTACCGAGGTTGTAGCCGATGAATGTAATTTTGTCGACTCAAAGAGCGAGTCACAGTCAAGCGGCGGTTATACGCCCGACAGTTACTCCGCCCCTTCATTCTCATCGAACGACGAAAACGCGCCTAAATTTGAGGAAGTCTCAAACGACGACGATCTCCCGTTCTGATGAAAACACTATTTTAACAGGAGGATTTCACTAATGGATAACGAAAATGTCAGCATGGAAGCAACCGAAGCGGTTGAAAGCACAGCTGAAGAAGCTGTTGAGGAAGCTGTTGATGCTCCTGCTGCAGAGACAGAAGCTGCTGCACCCGCAGAAAATGCGGAAAAGAGACCTTACCGTCAGAACAATATGCGCGGCAGAAGAAAAAAGGTTTGCCTTTTCTGCACAGATAAAACGGCTGTAATCGATTACAAGGATGCGGCAAGACTTCGTAAGTATATCAGCGAGCGCGGCAAGATTCTTCCCAGAAGAGTCTCGGGCACTTGTGCAAAGCACCAGAGAGAGCTTACGACAGCTATTAAGAGAGCAAGAGTACTGGCTCTTCTTCCTTACGTAACCGACTGATTTTAGGCGCGTGTATTCAGCGCAGACCTAAACGCCGAACAATAGACACAACAAGAAGACACATTCTGCGAAAGTGTGATGTGTCTTCTTTTGTTTACGGTTTTCGGTTATAATGAAAAAAGCGGCAAGACCGCTTTTAATTTTATTCATTCGGTGTTTAATATCACCGAAATCCCGACACGACGTATAAAATACGCCTGATGTCGTGATGTTCGGTGATTCTGCATCTGACTCCACGGGCCTACGGCGCGTGTATTCAGCGCAGACCTAAACGCCGAACAATAGACACAACAAGAAGACACATTCTGCGAAAGTGTGATGTGTCTTCTTTTGTTTACGGTTTTCGGTTATAATGAAAAAAGCGGCAAGACCGCTTTTAATTTTATTCATTCGGTGTTTAATATCACCGAAATCCCGACACGACGTATAAAATACGCCTGATGTCGTGATGTTCGGTGATTCTGCATCTGACTCCACGGGCCTACGGCGCGTGTATTCAGCGCAGACCTAAACGCCGAACAATAGACACAACAAGAAGACACATTCTGCGAAAGTGTGATGTGTCTTCTTTTGTTTACGGTTTTCGGTTATAATGAAAAAAGCGGCAAGACCGCTTTTAATTTTATTCATTCGGTGTTTAATATCACCGAAATCCCGACACGACGTATAAAATACGCCTGATGTCGTGATGTTCGGTGATTCTGCATCTGACTCTACGGGCCTACGGCGCGTGTATTCAGCGCAGACCTAAACGCCGAACAACAGAAAAAACAACGAGAAGATACATTTCGTTTTTTTAAGGATTGTGTCTTCTTTTGTTTTGTCTTAAACGGGTTTTTTACTTTTGAATATATCCCGACAAGACGATTGACTTTGTCGTTATTCTGTGATAATCTTATTATGAATAAGTTTATCATTTTGTATTTTCCTTTATATTATACAAAAGCGGATTGTCCGGAAAGGCAAAAAAGATGATATATGAAAAGCTCTTAAATAAAGAAGAGAAACTCGCGGTTGTCGGCCTCGGCTATGTGGGAATGCCCATTGCCGTTGAATTTTCAAAGCATGTAAACGTAATTGGTTTTGATATCAACAAGACGAAGATTGAAGCGTATAAAAAAGGAATCGACCCGACCCGTGAGGTTGGGGACGACGTTATCAAAGCCTGCTCTGTTGACTGGACCTGCGATGAAACGCGTTTGAAGGAGGCAAAGTTCATTATAGTTGCGGTTCCTACCCCTGTAAACGATGATACCACTCCCGATTTGACTCCCGTAATCCGCGCAAGCGAAATTGTCGGAAGAAATCTTACAAAAGGCGCTTTTGCAGTTTATGAATCCACAGTTTATCCCGGAGTTACAGAAGAGACCTGTATTCCGACTCTCGAAAAAGAGTCGAAAATGAAATGCGGCGTTGATTTCAAGGTCGGTTACTCTCCCGAAAGAATTAATTCGGGAGACAAGGTACCTGTCTCTTATACACATCTCCGAGCCCACGAGACGCTACG
>CAMGCN010000142.1 GCA_946040935.1 uncultured Clostridia bacterium
TAGCGTAGCGTCTCGTGGGCTCGGAGATGTGTATAAGAGACAGTCGTTGCGCTGTGCGTCCTTGCCCTTGTCTTGGTTGCGCTCGCCGCCGCATGGCTGATAAAACGCCTGAAAAGGAATAAGACAGCAGAATGAGGAGCTTTAAGATGCTGTAAAAAATACGCAGAGCCCTCAAAAAAGATATACTTGATTTGCTGCAGAACTATTTATTATCAGAAAGCTAAAACATATATTAAATACAGACTTAATAATATGGAAAATCCGCTCTTTCGAGCGGATTTTCTTATTTTAGTCTCAAGAACTTCTAATTTTTGCCTCAAGATCTACGAAGGAAAATAATCACTCGGCGTACTATCTACTCCGGCGGAAAATCCGCCGCTGCAAAATGATTTTCTTTCTGCACGTTTTTTCAGCCCTTTTAATTCAAAATGAGAATATTTCTCACTTTCGCTTGACAAAATAAAAAAGTAGTGTATAATAGTATCATGCGATTTGAGAATGATTCTCAAAAATAAGGGGATTGATATGTCGTACAATACCGAACAGAAAAAAGCAATACTTGAGTTTTTAAGTAAATTTCCGAATGAGCAGTTTAACGCCGAGCAGATATCCGACGCTCTCTCGGGCGGTGTGGGAAAAAGCACGGTTTACCGTCAGCTTACATCCCTTGCAAAGTCGGGCATGGTGCGCCGTTTCGTTTCGGGCTCGTCACGCTGCGCGCTTTATCAGGCGCTCGGCAGCTCTCACTGCGACAGTCATCTTCATCTGAAATGCGAAAGCTGCGGCAAGCTAATTCATATGTCAGACAGCATATCCGAGAGGCTTGTCGCCATGATAAAAAACAACAGCGATTTTACTGTTGACGAGGGGGATACCGTGCTCCTCGGCAAATGCGCGCGGTGCTCAAAAAATTGAAAAGAATTATTTGTTTGATATTATCGCTGATAATGTGTTTTTCAGCGTTCGTCTTTACCTCGTGCGAGAAGAATAAAAAGGATGACGGAACTTTTGATATAGTAGCCGCGGTTTACCCATATTATGATTTTCTTAAGCACATAACAGACGGTGCGAAAAATGTGAATTTGTCTCTTTTGCTCTCGGGTAACGCCGATATGCACAGCTATCAGCCTGACGCCGATGATATAATTTCTCTAACTGATGCCGACTTCACCGTATATACCGGAGGTGTGAGCGATGTTTGGGTTGCTGACGCCTTGAAGAGAACAGATAAGCCGTCTCTTCGTGTAACGGACGTTGTATCCGCGCTCAAGGAGGAGACGGTAGAGGGAATGCAAGCAGAGCAAGAAGAAGTGAAAGAGGAGGAAGAGGAGCTTGACGAGCATGTTTGGCTCTCTCTCAAAAACGCCTCGCTGATTTGCAGTGCGGCGAGGGATATGCTATGCTCTCTCAACCCGGAAAACGCGGATATTTACAGGGTTAATACCGAAAAGTATATTGAGCTGTTAAATACTCTTGACGGGCAGTATAAGGAGGAAATATCCCACGCTGCGGGACGTACGTTGATATTTGCAGGCCGTTTTCCTTTCAGATATCTTGTTGAGGACTATAATCTTGAGTATTACGCGGCGTTTCCCGGCTGTTCTGCCGAAACTGACGCTTCCTTTGCAACGGTTGCATTTCTCTCTCAAAAGGTAAAGGAGCTTAATGTACCTTGCGTTGCCGTTATTGACGGCGACAGTGATTCGGTCGCGAAGAGCATTGTCGAAAATTCGGGAACAGAAGCGAAAATCGTCCGTCTTAACAGTATGCAGACGGGTGAAAACAGCGAAGGATATATTGAAACAATGACTGATAATCTGAAAGTAATAATAGAGGCACTCGGTTAATGGCGTTAATAGAATGTGAAAATCTGTCGCTCGGTTACGAGGGACATACAGTAGTAGAAGGTATAAATTTCAGTGTTTGTGAGGGTGATTATCTCTGTATAGTCGGGGAAAACGGCTCGGGAAAATCTACACTTATGAAGACTCTGCTCGGAATTGAAAAACCCATATCGGGCAGGGTTGCTTTCGGCGGCGGACTCAAAAAGAATGAGATAGGTTATCTGCCCCAACGTACCGCGCAGGACTTTGATTTTCCTGCGTCTGTTTACGAGGTGGTCATGAGCGGCTGTATAAATAAAAGCGGCTTTTTCCGCTCTGCCTCCAAACGCGCCGCGGTAGAGAAAAACCTTGAAAGAATGGGTATATCCGATATATCGGGCAGATGCTACCGCGAGCTGTCGGGCGGTCAGATGCAACGCACCCTGCTCGCGCGTGCGCTTTGCGCGGCCGACAGGGTGGTACTTCTCGACGAGCCTGTGGCAGGTCTTGACCCTGTTGCGACAAATGAAATGTACGAGACGGTGAGAAGCCTTTCAAAAGAGGGAATTACGGTGATTATGGTCACTCACGACGCGTTACCCGTTCTGAATGACGCAAATACTGTGCTTCACCTTGCGGGAAATCAGCTCTTTTTCGGCTCGAAGGAAGACTATCTCTTATCCGATGCGGGAAGACTTTTTGCAGGACAGAGCGGAGGACGGTAATATGGCATATTATTTTTCATATCCTTTTGTAAGATACGCGCTCGCCGCGGTCCTTTTGATTTCTCTCTGCTCGGCTCTTTTGGGCGTTTCCCTCGTGCTTCGCAGATATTCTATGATAGGCGACGGACTCTCTCATGTAGCTTTCGGCGCAATGGCTGTAGGCGTTGTCGCCTCTGTTTCCAACACCATGCTTGTTACCATGCCTCTCACCATTCTCGCGGCGGTGCTTATTTTGCGTGCGGGACACAAACACGGCGACTCGTCTGTCGCGGTGATTTCCGTTTCCGCCCTCGCGGTGGGTTATCTTTTGCTGTCTGTTTTCGGCACATCGGCAAATATATCGGGAGATGTCTGTTCGAGTCTTTTCGGCTCTGCAACTATCCTGACTCTCTCCTTATCCGATGTTTGGGTGTGTATAGGACTTTGCGCGGCGGTTATTCTCTTTTTCGTTTTGTTTTACAATAAGCTGTTTGCTGTCACCTTTGATGAGGACTTTGCGCGTGCATGCGGAGTAAATACCGAGCTTTATAATCTCGCTCTTGCGGTGATAACTGCCGTTGTCATCGTCGTCGCGATGAAGCTGGTCGGCGCGCTTCTTATCTCGGCACTGATAGTTTTTCCCGCGCTTTCGGCAATGAGCTTATTCAAGAGCTTTTTCCGAGTCACCGTCGCTTCATGTATTATCAGCGTTGTCTGCGCTGTTGCCGGGGTATTGATTTCCCTTGCCGCATCAACTCCCGTCGGTCCGACTGTCGTTGTTTGCGACCTCGCGGTGTTTATTATCTTCAATATATTAGGAAAAACGGTCTTTACTTATAATTGATTGTGTGTTAAAATAATACGGTAACAAATCTGCCCGTGGCACAGCTGGATAGCGCGTTAGACTCCGACTCTAAAGGTCAGCGGTTCGAATCCGCTCGGGCAGGCCAAAGATCCCGGATGCCGTGGTGTCCGGGTTTTTTTATCGGGTAAGGAGGCAATATATGAATCAAAAAGAAACAGCGGAACTGCGTCGACATTTTCACCCTGATCGTACGAATATTACTGTTTTTTACGGTTGTTATATCAATGACAAAAGAGAAATTCTCAAGCGGTTTTCCGTTCCGCTTTCTACACTTGCAGAACAGGAGAGCGAGGCGTTATTGAAGAATTTGCAAAAAACGCTCTCTGGCAAAATTGAGAAAGACCTGTCGCAGCTTTCTTTCTCCAATGAACAGGTATTAAACGGCGCTGCTTATCAAAACCTTTCGACTCTGCGTAGCAGTGGTTGTATGGATGAAGCTGCTCGTGAGACGCTTTATCAGAAGATCGCAGAATCCACACAGATAGACGGCAGCTATGTTGTGCTT